>JANLUE010000652.1:0-12017 GCA_031363325.1 Gemmataceae bacterium | reverse complement strand
TTCGCGTCCGGCCCGGGCGGATCCGGGCTTGGTGGAACGACGAACTCGACGGCTATCCGTTCGACTGGCCGGTGCTCTTCCGAGTCGGCGGCCCTCCAAATGTGCCGCCGATTCTCGGGCTCGGCGGGGTCGTCAACACGTGCCGCTGGACGTTCGACGGTCGGTATGCCCTCGACGCGCCGCACGGCTACCTCAGCCTGGACGACACGCGCTAGGTTTTCCGATGGCGAAGCGACCACCCTACCAGAACGAACGTGCGCGCTCGCTTCCCTCCTTTCGCCGCCGCGCCCCATACAATCTCCGTTCGTCGCGCGAACCGGTTGCCCTGGCCGGCGTAGCAACAATACTTGTCCCGTCGCGCTCGCATCCGGGTTGTTGGAGTTCCGTCGAATGGCCGAAACTGCCGTCGCCGATTATGCGTCCCCGAAGGCCGACCGGGCCACGTCGGGCGACGTGATTGTCGAGACCCTCAACCTGACCAAGGTGTACCGCGACTTCTGGGGTCGCAAAAAGAAGACCGCCCTCAACGCCCTCGACCTGCAAATCAAGCGCGGCGAGATTTTCGGCCTGCTCGGGCCCAACGGGTCCGGCAAGACCACGACGATCAAGCTCCTCCTGGGGCTGTTGTTTCCGACCTCGGGGGAAGCCAAAGTCTTCGGCATGCCGGCGGCCGACGTCCGCAAGAACGAACGGATCGGCTATCTGCCCGAAGAGTCGTACCTGTATCGCTTCCTGAACGCCGAGGAAACTCTCGATTTCTACGGGCGGCTCTTCGATATCCCGACCGAGGTTCGCAAAAAACGGGCGGCCGACCTCATCAAGCTCGTCGGCCTCGAGGCCGACCGACGTCGAACCCTCCGCGAATACTCGAAGGGCATGCGACAGCGCATCGGCCTCGCCCAGGCCCTCATCAACGACCCCGAGTTCGTCATCCTCGACGAGCCGACTTCGGGGCTCGACCCGAACGGCACCATCTGGATGAAAGAACTCATCCGGCAACTCCGCGATCAAGGCAAGACCGTGTTGATGTGCTCGCACCGGCTCGACGACGTGCAAGCCGTCTGCGATCGGATCGCGATCCTCTACAACGGCGACCTGCAGGAACAGGGCGATGTGAATCGACTCGTGCAGGACGCGGCCCGGGTCGAAGTTCGGGCGACTGGCCTGCACATGTCCGATGACTTGAAGAACGACCTGGAAGCGGTGATTCGCAAGCACGGCGGCCAACTCGAATCGTTCGCGCACCCGACGACGACGCTGGAAGACCTGTTCAAGAAAGTCGTCGAAGAGAGCAAGGCCCGGCCGGGTCGCCGCTACATGCCGAAGGCCGAATCCAACTAATCCCCTTGGCGAGGAATCGACACCGTGATGGCGTCTCTTTCCCCCCTCCTGGGGGTCATGAAATTCGAATACGACCCGCTGACGCTCGACAGCGGGTCGCGGCTCGGTTGGCTGGCCCTGGAATGGCTCCAGGACGCCGGCGGGTTCGCGATGGTCGGGCTCGCCCTCTGGGTCCGCAACGGCCTCCGCAATCCGATCTACGACATCGGCCCCGACGGCAAAAAGAAGAACCGCCTCGTCGGCCCGAACATGCTCTTGCTCGGTGCCATCGCGCTCACAATTTACCTGATCGCGCTTGGGCTGCAAATCCTCGTCTCGAACGAGACGAACATCACGCCACGCACGCCCTTTTGGGGCCGACCACTCTCGCGCATCGGGCTGGCGTTCGAGATCTCACTCGCCCTGGCCGGCCTGGTGGCGCTCATTGGATTCGGTGGCCCGTTCGTGGTCGATTGCTTCAAGCTGCGGTTCAGGCGCGTTTACGCCTTGTCGCGCTTGAGCTTTCAGGAAGCCGTGCGCCGACGCGTGGTGTGGGTGTTCCTGGGCATCCTGATCCTTTATCTGTTCCCGGCTCGTTGGTTCTTCAACGAGAAGCCGGAAGACGAAATCAAGAGCATCGTCGGCGTGACGACGCGCGGCATGAATGTCCTCCTGATCGCGGTCAGCTTGCTCCTGGCTTCATTCAGCATCCCGAACGACATCAAGAACCTGACGATTCACACGATCGTAACCAAGCCCGTCGAACGATTCGAGGTCGTACTGGGTCGATTCTTCGGTTACCTCGGGTTGGTCACACTGGCTCTGTTGATGATGACCGGGTTCGGCCTCTTGTTGATCAACTTCGGCAACGTCTCGCCGGAGGCCGAAGAGGAGAGCCTGAAGGCGCGCGTGGCCCGGTACGGCAAGCTCGATTTCCGATCCCGCTCGAACGCGGACTTCCGTGGCACGGATGTCGGTCGCGAGGACGTGTATCGGAAGTACATCGCGGGTGGCCAGAACACGCCGCAACGCGCCGTCTGGAACTTCGACATCATTCCGTCCCGGTTCGCCAAGGCCGACGTGGTGCCGCTCGAGTTCGCCTTCGACATCTACCGGACGACGAAGGGTGAAGAAGGGGCGGGTGTCTCCGTTTCGTTCGAGATTGTCACGCAGAACTGGGACCCGAACCGTCGCTTCGGCGATCTCCGGGCCGAAGACGCCTACAAACAGGAAACGCTGGCGCTCGGGACCAATCCCCGCAAGGAAAACACTCAAGCCTGGGCTCGTGTGAATGAGATCGCCGAGAAGTACGGGCGCTTCACCTATTCCGGCAAGCAGATTTTCGACTACCACACGACGGACGTCGCCGTACCCGGTGGGCTGTTCCGCAACGCGGACAAGGACGAACGAAGCGTCGATGGTTCGGCGAAGCCGGCCCGCCAGATCCAGGTCCAAATCCGCTGCGACACGCCGAGTCAGTTCGTCGGGGCCGCTCAGTACGATCTGTATTTCCTCGAGTCCGAAGGGAACTTCAGCCTGAACTACTTCAAGGGTTCGGCCGGCTTGTGGTTCCGCCTCGTAATCGCCATCGCCTTGTCGGTTGCCTGCAGCACGTATCTGGCCGGCGTTCTGAGCTTCTTGATCGCCCTGTTCCTGTTCGTGGCCGGCTTCTTCCGCGACTTCATCCTGATGACGGCCTTCGGATTGAACGTGGGCGGCGGGCCACTCGAGTCGCTCGTCAAATTGATCAAGAACAGCACGGCCACCATCGACCTGGACCCCACTCCGACGGTCAAGGCGCTACAATTGTTCGACGGCGTTTGGCGGTGGGCCCTCCGTCGAGTCATGAACGTGATCCCGGACGTCGATCGTTACGGCATGTCCGAATACGTGGCCGAAGGCTTCGACATCGCCCCCGGTTTCTTGCTCTTAAACCTGATCACGATCACGGCCTACGTTCTGCCGTGGCTCGTGGCCGCCTACTACTTGATGAAGGCCCGAGAAGTGGCCGCCTAGTCATTGGTCAATGGTCACTCGTCATTTTGCAATAGTTCTTGCTATTGCAAAATGACGAGTATCGATTGCACAACGACTAATGACTAATGACCATTGACTAATGACCATTGACTAACATGGCAAACGTCTACCAACAAGCGGCGAAGCAGCGGAAGTGGATCTACCTCGGGTCCATCCTGGGGCTGTTCGTTTCAACGCTCGTGGTCCGGGGCACGTTCTTCGGCATCGACAAGAAGGCGAAGGCCGATGTCGAAGCGACGCCGAGCATCGCGCTCACGATGGACGGTCGGGCCAAAGTCCACGAGTTGACGGAGTTGCAACAGGGCGAAACGGAGCTTGGTGGCGCGGCGGTCCAGCTCCTGCTCACGGGCTCGCGCGGCCTGGCCATCTGCGGGCTCTGGATGTCGGCCACGGAAAAACAGAAGAAGCAAGAGTGGAACGAACTCGATATCGCCATCGATTCGATCACCAAACTCCAGCCGCACTTCACTTCGCCCTGGCTCTTCCAGAGCTGGAACCTCACGTATAACGTGTCGGTCGAGATGGACCGCCTGAACGACATGTACTTCTACATTGCCCGCGGCATCTCGGTCGTCGCCAAGGGGGAGTCGCTGAATCGGGACAACCCGAACCTGCGCTACTACGTCGCGTTCTACTTGCAGAACAAGTTCGGCGTGAGTGACCGCGTGACGACGCTCCGCTGCCTGTATCAACTCTCGTGCATTCCGGACGAAGACCGCGACCCCGAGAAGTTCAAGAACACCGATGGTTCACTGAATCTGGTCGAGTTCGAGAAGTTCACGAAAGAGAACCCCCAGTTCGTTCGACGGCTAAAGGAAGTCCGCGTGCCGAACGAGGCGGGCGAAGACAAGGCCCGGCCGCTCACGAGCTCGCCCGAGGGCGTCGTCGCGTTTCTGAAAAGCAATCGCAAGCTGCCATCGCGATACAAGCCCGGCACCCGCGACCTGAACGATCGCCTCGCCCAGTTCCCGGTCCTGCCGGAACACACCGACGGGATGGACTCCGAATTGAATCACCGGGAGCGCTTCGCCGACCATCAGTCGGACGCGTTCCTCGTCGCTCGCGCCTGGTACATGCTGGCCAACTCGTGCCTGCCCCCGACCTCGACAATCCCGAGCGACAACGGTTCGTACAACCCGGACCCGCTCAAGTACAAGATTCCGAAGCAACCGAGCACGATCATCTTCCGCCAGGGCCCGCCGCGAGCCCAATCGTACGTCGCCGAACGGCTCACGAAGGAAGGCTGGTTCGACGCCGAGCCCTGGGCGATCGATGGGCGACAGGATGCGTCGCGCGCGTGGATTCCGAAGGCCGGCGGGGCGATCCCCACGTTCACGACCCCGTCGAATGCACAGGTTGAATGGGCCGAAGCGTATCGTCGCTGGCGAAACCACGGCGAAGCGAACGGCCTGCTCATGGACCCCATCCGACTCAAGAGCTACCAGGACGGCGCGGAATTGTTCGTGCGTCGTCGGCCGGGGTTCGTGGTTGGCCAGCCGACTCAACCGCTTTCTCCCGACGAGGAACAGGATCCGGAAATCGTCGCGCAATGGGACGCCAATCGAATCATGGGGGCGTGGGCGACGAATCGTCAGATGACGAACTTTGAGGTGTTTCTGATCGAGGCCGACGCTCTCCGCGAAAACGACGCGGTCTTGGCCCGGAAGCGATTCCATCAGGCCGACCGGGCCGCCCGCGAGGAACTCGACGTCAACGCATCGGTCCGGCTGTACGAGGAAGGCTTCGCCGCCTGGAAGCGCGTGCTCGGCGCCAAGCAGGATTGCCGAAACGCCAAATTGGCCGACGCCTCCGTCGCCAACCGGGGTTGCCGAGACTTCCGCGACATCGACCGCTATCAGGAAGACATGTACGAATTGAACTTGAAGTACGTTAAGGAACTCCACAAGCTTCACGACGACAAACTTCAGAAATCGATGCCCTGGCTGTTCGACTTCATGACGGCCAGCGGCGCCCGCCACCCGGCCCAGGCCATTGGCCTGTTGAACGTCCTCGCGGTCGAGACCGAATTGCCACGCGGCAAGAAGGACGAAATCGCGACGGCCGAGGCTCGTGTGCCCGGCGTGAAGGAATTGCCCGCCCTACGCCTCGCCGGCCCGCTCGACGGCAATGCCGACGACGGAACCGCCTGGATCACGGCCGACGTGAAGCTGAAGGTGCGCGAGAAGCTCGGCCTCATCAAGCGGCCGCAAGAAATGCCGGCACCGGGCAATGCTCCCGGCAATCCCGGCAGCCCACCAATCGAATAACGCGATTGAGCGGTCAGCCGATCGCCGCGACAATCGCGTTCGTGAACTCTTTCGAACCCGCCGTGCCACCGAGGTCGGCGGTTCGCACGCGGCCCTCGGATAACACCGACCCGACCGCCTTCATGATTCGCTCCGCCGCGACCGTCTCGCAAAAGTCCTTCAGCATTTCGACCGTCGGCAAGATCAACGGCAATGGATTCGCCCGGTCGGCCCCGATCGCTTCGAGCGTC
This sequence comes from Gemmataceae bacterium, assembly GCA_031363325.1. Taxonomy (GTDB): domain Bacteria; phylum Planctomycetota; class Planctomycetia; order Gemmatales; family Gemmataceae; genus SIAJ01. The sequence continues at coordinate 6,163 of JANLUE010000652.1, read as the reverse complement.
GCGCCGAAAATCGCTTCGTAGACCGTCACCCCATCGCCGTGAATGATGCCCGCAGTACTCGAGATTCCACCGGAAAGACCGGCCCCGAGGTCGCTCAGGAGGTCGCCATACAGATTGCCCGCGGCCAGCATCTCGAACTGTTGCGGCCGACTCACCAGTTGCATGCAGGCGTTGTCGACGATCATTTCCTTCGGCGCGATCCCCGGATACTCGGCCGCGACCCGACGAAAACAGTCGAGGTACAGTCCGTCGGCCAGCTTCAGGATGTTCGCCTTGTGAATGCAATGGATCGACTTGCGGCCCTGGCGGACGGCCAACTCGAACGCGAATCGGAAGAAGCGCAGGCAGGCGACTTCCGTCACGATCTTGAAGCTTTGCACGACCCCCGGCACGATTTCGTGTTCGCTGGTCGCGTACAGGTCTTCCGTGATTTCGCGGACGAGCGTGAAGTTGACGTTGCGGAACCGGCTGACGAGCCCCGGCAGATTGTGGATCGGCCGAACGACCGCGTAAAGCCCGAGCGCCTTGCGAAACTGAACGTTGACGTTCATCGCCGGGCCGAACGACGAGGAACCGGCCGCCGCCGGGAGGAGCTTCGTCTTCAGCGCGACGCCAACTTCGCGGATCGCGCGCACCACGTCGGCCGACACCGGATTGTGATCGAGCGTGAACGCCCGCCACTCGAATTGCACGCCGACGGCGTCGAGAATCCGCCGGACCGCTTGTTCCTGATCGTGCCCAATCCCGCCGCCCTGAATAAACGCGACCCGTCGCATGAGCGCACTCCGTGAGACGCGATCATGATACGGCGAACCGGACCAACGACGCCCGATTGGCCGCCGCCGATCTCAGCAGGAAGACCATCACTCCCTCCGCACCCGATAGACGCGGTACGTCTCGTCCTTGAACACGCGCTCCAGTTGGCGGCTCGAGATGTCGCGGTCGGCCGTCGTGACCACGTGGGTGATTCCGGCGAAGTGGACTTCGCGCCAGATTTCCGGGTTGTCCCAATCGCGCTGGGCGAACCAGCGCTCGCATTCCTTGATGCGGCGCTGCCATTCAAACACTTCGTCGGCCGCGTAGGGGGGCGATTTGAAATCGATGTAGATCGGCGCACCGGTTGATAATCGAAATCGTTGCAAGTCGACGGGAATTCCAACGGCCCCCGGTCGCACCGGAGGGGCGAAGGTCTTCGATTGACTCGCGGGCGATTCCTTCTTCAACGTCGGCAACTTCGCCGGAAGTAGATAGACATCGCCCGCCTTCTTATTCGCCCGAACGAATTCGAGCATCGGCAACTCGGCGTCGTTGGTGTGATAGCCGAGCCGAAACACCGCTACGGCAATTCCGCCGAGCACCAAAGCGGTCGTGAGCACGCCGCATCCGAGGAGGATCGGCGTCGTCGACGGGCGATCTTCAATTCGTCGGCCCAGGAACATCGCCAATTTGCCGAACACGATGGCGGTCGAAATCGGCATCAAGACGGCCGAGAATCGCCAGGGAAAAAACAGCGCCAACACTGGGCTCTCCACGATGACCTGGACGATGGTCAACACCGTGCATGCGGAGGTCGTGATCGCGAGCACCGGGAAAAGCCGCGAGTTTCGGGCGAAATAGATGGCCAGGAACATGACTGCAATTTGAACGCCCGCCAACGGGTCGAGCCAGCGTTCGACGATCGCGTGATGTGGAATCCGTTCGTTCACGAGGATCCATTGCGACTCGATGAACCGATCGTGATTGTCGATTGTGAACGCGTTGTAGTTGTACCAGACGACCGGTGCCACGATCGCGAGAGCGAACGCGCCGCCGATCAGGCCGCGAATCGTCTGGCCTTCGCGCATTGAGGCGACGAGGTAGCCGACCGTCATGAACCCGGCCGCCAGGATGTAGGTCGAGTGCATGGCGACGGCAAGCCCGGCCAGGATGCACGCGACGATCGTTCGGCCCTTCGCGAACGCCGCCAGCGAAACGACGAGCAAGATGCCGAACGACGACGGCTGTAGTCCCGGCCCCAGTACGTACTGCGCCGCGAGCCCGGCCTGCAGGAACCAGGGGTAGTCGACGCCCGCCAATTGAATCGACGCGACGCGCAGGATGGCCGAGTGCGCCGCCAGGAACAATGTGAGGAAGATCGCCCGAGCCGGCCCGCGTTGCGGGAAACCCGGCAGGGCCGCGATCAATTGCCGAACCGCTTCGAAGTAGATGCCGAGCAACCCAAAGTAGGCGACCTGGAAGGCAAACGTGCCGAGGTTCGTCTGCGTCCAGGCGACGAAGCGCGTAAACGCGGGCGTCGGGTCGGCCGTGTTCGCGAGCCAGTCCTCGGCCAGCAGACCCTCGCCCACGCCCGCCTCGGCGTAGCCGTGCAGGAAGTATTGATGCTGGTTCGAGTAGAACTCGGGGGCCTGCGTGTGGGCGACGGCGAAGAGCCCCGCCCAGAGGAACGCGAACGGCCAGAAGGGACGCGAGACGACGGTTTCAACGGACATGGGGCTATTGTCGGAACTCGCTCACTGCGGGGCCGGCTTTTGTGCCAACTTGCGGGCGCTGCGGTCCTTTTGGTCCTGCAGCCAGGCCACATCGGTCGAGTCATCGGCGAACCGTTTGATGCCGACTTCGGCGATTGCCGAATCGGGCATCACGTGGAGCGGCGTATAGCGCGGGTGGTGCGCGTCCTTGTAGGGATCGTTTCGGGCCGCGTTGTAGCAACAGATCATCGCCCAACGCGGATGGTCCGAGCGGTTCTGGTCCGATCGATGCAACAAGTTCGCATGGAAGAAGACGGCGTCACCCGGCTCCATCTCGACGTACACGAGCGACATCCGCTTCAAGACTTCATCGACACGTTCGCGGTCGGCACCGGCCTGATCGCCGGTCAGTACGTGATCGATTCGCCCACAGTGATGCGAGCCTTCGATGACTTGCAGGCAGCCGTTCTCACGGGTCGCGCGATCGACGGCGATCATGGCGCTCGTCAAAAGCGGTTGCAGGACGCCATTCTGATACCAGTAGCCGTAATCTTGATGCCAGGTCCACGCCCCACCGACGCGGGGGTCTTTCATGATCATCTTCGAGTGGTAGTGATACACTTCGCCGCCGAGGATCGCCTCGGCCGAGCGCACAATCCGTTCGCAGCGGGCGAACATGCCGTAGATGCCATCGCCCGGATGGTTCCAGAGCGAGAGGCGAACGGTGCCCCCTTCGCCATCGGCCCGACCGAACGAACGGCGATCGAGTTCGTGGTCCTCCTTGGCCGCGCGGTGCAGGAGTTCAATCTCATTCGAGTCGAACAACCCGCGTGCGATGTGAAAGCCCCGCTCGTGGTATTCGCGGATGGCGGCATCGGTCAGGACGCGGGACATGGGTTCGCCTCCGAATACTCAAACTGTCGCATACGGCTTCGGCAGGCCGATGCGCGAGTAGGTATCGCCGAAGAACTTGTTCAGGTGCTCGCGATAGAGCGGTTGCAACCGACCCCGGCGCTTGCCCCGCGCGACCAGGGCCTTGAGCATGTCGATCGGCACCGTGTGCAACTGGCGAAGATCGACGATCATCTCGGGCAGGCCCAAAGCGTCGTCGGCGGGCAGGAAATAGTAGCCCCAGACCCGGAGGGCCCGAACGGGGCCCTTGATGTCGGCGGGCTTCAATTCGTTCGGGACGGTTGACGCCGCATCTCGAACCACGGCCAGGTTGACGAGTTTCGCCTTCTGATTTGCCAGGTCGCACGACTGTGTTAACACGATTACGCGCCGACTCACCACATCGACGACAATTGCAGGCTGTCGATCCAGATCCCAGAAGGCGGACCAAAGAAGCGGACAGTCGTCCAAAATGTCACCTTGGTCGATTTCTTCCGAGTCGGGTGGTCGTCGAAAGATCACGACAAGCCCTCGTGATCTTCGTCCGAAATCGGTGGAATGTCCGAAGGCAAATCGTTGCCCATGCGCACTTCACAGCGAATGCCGTCCGAGAAATTCGGCGGAATGAACCAGCCGTCCAAGTCCGATGGACCTTCGTCGTCCGGAATGCGTTCCGTGGAAGTCCCGATCGAAATCGTCACCGGTTCGCCGTCGACATCGACAACGGCCGGCACCCCGTGCTTCAGATGCAGGCTGCGAATCGCGTCCACGAGCAATGCCGAATCCGCCATGGTCGATCCTCCAAGGGCTCCCATTGAATTCTAACTCGATTCACGCGCGGCGGAATGCGAAATTCGGCTCGCGCTCTTGAGCGAGGCGCCGGTTGGAATCAATCCAACCGATACGTGCTGCCCGCCTGATCCTCGTGGCGAATCTCGTCGACGGGGTCTTTCTTGCCCCAGCCCTTGTACAGTCGGTTCGCGCCGTTGAAGACGACGCCCTGGCCGGGGCCAACGTTCATGTAGGCGTGAACCACACCAGGCGGCACGACCAGCCCGAACGCGGCCGACTCGCCGACGATTCGCACTTCTTTGTGGCCGAACGTCGGCGATTGTTCGCGCGAGTCCCACAGATACACTTTGAAGTCCGACGGCCCGATGAAGCAGAAGTAGTCGGACTGGTCGATGTGTTCGTGCGGTCCACGGGCGATGCCCGGCTCGGTCATCGACATGTAGGCCATGACCGGGTGGGCGGCCGGCGGGAGTTCGTCGTGTCGGAAGAACTCGCACAGCCAGCCGCGCGCGTCGCGGTAGAAGGTCAGGGGCTTCCAGATTACGCCCTCAATCGGGCCATCGCGAAACGTCATGTCAAACCTGAATCGGGATTAGAAGGCGAGGGGCTTTCGCGAACTTGGCGGCGAACCCCGAGCGACTCCGGCGTGTCCGAACCCCTCACCCATTTGGTATATGGCCGACTGCCGGTGGGCTGGGGCCGTATCCTGATCCCTTTGGCCCCGAGGCCCCGTGATGTCCGACCCCGCTCGCCCGAAGCCGACGATCAGTCGTTCCGAATGGGGATTGCTCTTCCTGTTGGCGGCCGTCCAGTTCACGAATATCCTCGACTTCGTAATCGTGATGCCTCTCGCCCCGGCGCTCAAGTCGAAGTTCGGCATCACGTCGGAGCAATTTGGCCACATCGTCGCAGCCTACGGGTATGCGTCCTGCGTTGGCAATCTCATCGCCGCCAAGGTGCTCGATCGATTCGATCGGCGAACGGCCCTTCTGTTCGCGTACCTCGGATTCACGGCCGCGACGATCCTGTGCGGCCTCGCGTCGCGGTTCGAGTGGCTGGTCGCCGCCCGAGCCGTTGCCGGTTTCTTTGGCGGCATCCTGGGCGCGGCCGTCCTCTCGATAGTCGGCGATGTCTTCGCCGACTATCGACGTGGAACCGCGATGGGCACGATCATGTCGGCTTTCGCGGTCGCGTCGGTCGTTGGCATACCGCTGGGTCTTGGCATTGCCGAAGAGTTCGGCACCTTATCGCCTTTCCTGGTGCTGGGAGCTTTGGCCGCGACCGTTTGGGTCGGTGCCTTCTTCGTATTGCCTCATCTACGTGGGCACATCGGCCGAGCCGGCTCCCACTCGTCGCTCGTGCGCCTGGCGATCGAGCCGAATCACTTGATGGCGTTTGCATTCACGACGACGCTCGTCCTCGGTTCCTTCACGATCGTGCCGTACATCGCCGATTCGATGATCGCGAACGCCGGCCAAAAAATGGAGCACGTGAAGTACGTCTATCTGATCGCCGGCGTGTTCACGTTTGTGAGCACGAACGTGATCGGCCGACTCGCCGACAAGTACGGCAAGCGCCTCGTCTACCGAATCATGGCAATCCTCGCGATTGGCGTCGCACTCGTATTGACGAACCTGCCCGTCGTGCCGCTCTGGTTTGCAGCTTTGGTTACGACCGCGTTCATGGTGACGACCTCGGGCCGTATGGTCCCGGCCCAGGCTCTGATCACGGCGAGCGCCGCCCCCGGCGTGCGCGGCGGCTTCCTGAGCCTGAACATGGCCGTGCAATCGATCGGCATGGGTCTGGCCAGCCAGGTCGCCGGCGTGATGGTCGCGCAAACGGACGATGGCAAGCTGCCGGGGTACCCCTTGGTCGGGGTCGTCGCCGCGCTGTCGGCGGTCGTGAGCCTCTACCTCGTCGGCCGGTTGAAGTCGGTGGAAGGCCTGCCGTCGCCGATCGCGCCGGCAAGCCAAGCCTGAACCCCATGCCGATTGGGAATTGGCGTTTTCCCG
>JANLUE010000515.1:0-3366 GCA_031363325.1 Gemmataceae bacterium | reverse complement strand
CAAGACCGAGGTCGCGCTGGCCGCGATGGCGCAAACCGCCACGAGTACGCTGATCGTCGCGCCGGTTCGCGACTTGATGTATCAGTGGCATCGCCGGATTCTCGCTGGCCTGGGCTATGACGCCGGCATCATCGGCGACAGCGTCTACCGCGTGCTGCCGGTTTCGGTCACGACCTATGACAGCGCCTGCATCCACATGGAAAGGCTGGGAGCGCAGTTCGGGTTGCTCGTGTTCGACGAGTGCCATCATCTGCCCGGGCCGACCTACGCGATGTCGGCCGTCGGCAGCATCGCCCCATTCCGGCTTGGCCTGACGGCCACGCCCGAACGTGCCGACGGGACGGAGGCCATCTACCCAGAACTCATTGGGCCGATCATCTATCGCCGTGAGATCAAGGAGCTGTCCGGCGACTTCCTGGCCGAGTATCGGACCGAGCAGATCTACGTTTCGTTGACCGAGGAGGAATTGGCCCAATATCAGCGAGCTCGCGAGATTTATCGACGCTTCGTTGTCGAACGAAACATCTCGATGGGCGGAGCGAATGGCTGGCAGCGGTTCATCATGGAGGCGAGTCGATCGCGCGAGGGCTGGGAGGCGTTTCGATCGTTCCGCGAGGCGAAGCGATTGGAACGAGCGGCCGGTGCGAAGTTGGAAAAGCTCCGGGAGTTGCTGGAGAAACATGCTCGGGATCGGGCGATCATTTTCACGGCCGACAACGCGACGGTCTATCAGATCGCCCGACAATACCTGGTTCCCGCGATCACCCATCAAACCAAAGCCCGCGAGCGCAAGCTGATCCTGGAGCGATTCCACTCGGGCGAATATCCCGTAGTCGTCACGAGCCAGGTGTTGAACGAAGGCGTCGATGTGCCGTCGGCCAACGTTGGCATCGTCCTCTCGGGCACGAGCACAATTCGTGAGAACGTCCAGCGCCTCGGCCGGCTCTTGCGGAAACAGCGAGACAAACAGGCGATCCTGTACGAATTGGTCGCCCGCGGCACGACGGAGGAGTTCGCCAGCGAACGTCGGCGTCAGCACGGGGCGTTCCAAGGTTAGCCTTGACGCGGTGGCGCCGCACTCAGTTCGGTGGACTCCGTCGCGATCATGTCTTCGAGCGCCCGGATTCGACTGCTCATGAACAGCACGTTCGGGATGAAGATTTCTTTCGGCGCTCCGCCGAACGTGTGAATGCGCAAGTCGCCGGAACCCAGCCCCAACAGCCAGTGACGGAACAGATCGTCGCGGCGTTTTTCCATCGTGATATTCTGGGTGTCGTAGCTCTCGGACGACGCGCCCCAGACATATTCGCGGGTAATCTGCCCCGGCTTCACGAGCCAGTAGCTCATGCGATCGACGACGAATGTTGAGAACGCCCAGACGAGGAAGAGCAACGCGGAGAACCAGAAATAGGCCCCCTGGTTGAGGTAGACATTGAGGTGGCCGAAGAAGCCGAGTACCTCATCCCACCAACGCATATAAGCCAGGAAGAGCGCGACTAGAACGCCGCTCATGATCACCAGGCCGGAGGCCAAGCCACGAACCTCAATGTTCGTGATCAGGATGACCAAGAACACGGTGAGAAAGAACAGGATGCCGAGGTTGTTACTCGCGTGAACGCGCACTAAGCCGCCGCCGATTTCGACGTGTGAACCCTGAGTCCAGGTGATGATCGCCATTGCGAAGCCGAGTACCCAGACCGGCCACCAGTAGAACAGCATCGAGTGTGAGACGAGGACCAGTTCGCGTCGAAGTTCCGGCACCGGTTCCGTTGCGTTCACGGCGGTCGTGGGCTGGATGGACACCGGCTGTGTTGGGGCGATCGTTGGGCCTTGTGGATAGTTGATTGGAACGGCGATCGTCTGATAGCCGGGCGGAACGGCCGCTCCCTGCGGAAGGTAGACCGGCGGAGCGCTCGGATTGAGTTCGGTGATTCGATCTGGCATGGTTAACCTTTGCCGTTCGCGGGGAAGGGGAACGCGTTGCTCGAACTCAGGTCACGGACTTGTAGAGTGTCGTGCCCAACACGACGAGTACTGCGACAATAGCCAGGAAGATGAAGAACAGGACTTTGGCGATATCGGCCGCCCCGGCCGCGATATTGCCAAAGCCAAAAACCGCCGCGATCGCGGCCACGACGAGGAAAACGAACGCCCACTTGAGCAGACCCATGACGATTCTCCGTGCGGGCGCGGGCGAAGGCCAACGCATGGAGCAACGTCAACGCAAACCGAGTGCCACGCTATCGGAACGTCGAATCGTTAGGGTATGGAATCCGCCGGCCGGGTGCCCGAGTCTTTGCGGCCGCTACCGGCGAACCGGCTGATCGCTCGAACGGTCATGTCGTGGTCGCAAAGGATTTGGCAGCTCAGCCGTACGCCCGTCACGCCTCGGGCGGCCAGGACGTTGCGTTCGGCGTCGGTCATCGTCGACGGTTCGCCAGCGACGAACTCGACGCGGCACGTTGTGCAACGGGCGTTGCCGCCGCACGCATGGAGTTGATCGACGCCGGCTTCATCGGTGAGAGCCAGGACCAATCGTTTGTCGGCCGGCACGTCAAACGTACCGACTCCTTCGATCGTCAATGATGGCATGTCAGTTTCCGCGGTTGAGGGTAAGCGACGGTACATCGATAGGCAGGGCAATGCCGAATTCGAGAGGTAAATTCGTTTCCGGAATTTGACACCCGACAGCTGGACGTGCTATAGTTGGTTTGGTACGGGGTATGCTCCTTCGCATCCACATCGGTGCGCCACATCACGATTTTGGCGTTTCCCGCACCGCAAAACGGCACCATGTCTTTAAGCCGGAGTATGTGTCATGGCCCATTCCGCAACGCTTCCCGCGGTCCGTACCGCTCGAGCCCCCGCGTTCGAACAGTTCGAGACCGACTACCCGATCGACCACACCGCCGCGAACCTGTCGCTGACGGAAGCCCGCGATTTGCTCGACTGGCTCGAGAATCACGGCCTCGAGCCCGCCAGCCTCGAACCTCACGTCGATGGACGGATGACCATCCGTTGGGCGGCCTGATACGACCGTTGCAAATTGCCGAGATTGGGCGTTCGAATTCGACTCAATTGCGACCGCAGTCGCGGGGTGAGAGGACGTATTCTCTTAATTCGTTCGCCCCGCAACATTTATCGGTTCGCCAGGATGTGCATGATGTCGCCGTCCTTGACGACGTATTCCTTCGATTCCTGACGCAATGTGCCGGCTGTCTTGCAGTGTTTCTCTTCGTAGCCGGCCGTTAGGAAGTCGGCGTAGCCCATCACGTTGGCCCGCACGAAACCCTTCGACAAGTCGGTGTGGATCGCGCCGGCCGCTTCGACGGCTGGCGTGTCCTTGTCGATCGCCCAGGCCCGGCA
>JANLUE010000596.1:0-3389 GCA_031363325.1 Gemmataceae bacterium | reverse complement strand
CCACGTAGTGCGGGCCCTTGAGACGCCCCTCGATCTTGAAACTGATCACGCCGGCCGACGCGAGTTCGCCGACAAACTCGTGGGCGGCCAGGTCCTGGGGGCTCAGCAAATAGGCCCGGTCGCCGAGCGGCTTCACTTCGCCATCGGCGACGAGGTCGTACGGCAGGCGGCAGGCCTGGGCACACTGGCCGCGATTGGCGCTGCGGCCGCCGAGGGCCTCGCTCGTCAGGCACTGGCCCGAATAGGCGACGCACAACGCCCCGTGCACGAAGACTTCGAGGGGAACGGACGTCCCGTCGGCCACCTTGCGGATGTCGGCCACGGAGAGTTCGCGAGCGAGCACCGCTCGGCGAATTTGGAGCTTTTCGCGGGCCCACTCGACGCCGCGTGGCTCGGTGAGCGTCATCTGGGTCGAGGCGTGGACGTGCAACTCGGGCGCGAGCCGTGCCATCAGGCGAGCGAGACCCAGGTCCTGCACGATGACCGCGTCCGCCCCGGCATCGGCGATCAATCGAACGTACTCGGCCACGTCTTCGAGTTCGTCCGAGAAGATCAACGTGTTGACGGTCACGAACCCGCGCACGTTGCGGGCGTGCAGGAATTGAATGACCTCGGACAGTTCGTCCGGCGTGAAGTTGGCCGCCCGATGCCGGGCGTTGAACGCGGAGAGTCCGAAGTAAACCGCGTCGGCCCCATTGGCGCAAGCCGCCCGCAGCGACTCCCAGTCGCCAGCCGGTGCCAGGAGTTCGGGCTTGGTTTGGGGCATAGGGTGATTCTACGATGGCGGGGTGGGGCCGGCTCAAAACGCAATGACGGGTTTGAAACTACAAGCGACAGCAATGGACGTGTACAATTTCGAAGGCGTGTCGCACCATAATTTAACGAAAACCGCGCGGGACAGCGATCGAATCGATTTGGTCGAGACCGTTCAATCTCCATACGAATGAAATTGGTGTACCAATGGCGACTCGAATTGACGTGCTGTGTGGGATTGGCGTCCTGTTCGCGGGCTTTGCTGTTGGTGCCCCCAAACCCGCCGAAACGGCACCTGTCTATTTTCCGTCCAAGGTAGGGGACACGAGGGTATATCGGCTCTCGAATGCCGAAATCACCGAGACAATTACTTCAAGCGACAAAAAGGACGAGGTTATGTCGCTTGAGATGGAGACCACGTTTCCAGTTGGCAGCAAACTGAAGACATTGGTCCGGATTACTGACAAGGGAATGTTCAAGACTGCCGAAGGCGAGACTACTTATGATCCGCCGATCTGCATTCTTCCAAGTCCCGCAACTCCATCAAAGACCTGGGAGTTTGAGTATCAAGTCAACGACACCAAGCGTACTGGTAAGGCTCGCATCGTGGGACTTGAGGAAGTCGAAGTGCCTGCGGGCAAGTTCAAGTGCATTCGAGTCGATTCGGACTATCCAGGCGCGGATGGAACGACCATTTGCATTTCCAGTTGGTACGCGGCCAACGTCGGCCTTGTGAAGGAGGCACACGGTAAGAATGAAATGTCTTGCCTCAAGTCATTTGAAGCAGGACCGTCGACGAAAGTTCGAAAGTAGCCGACGGACTCGAAGCATAGGAGAACTCGAACCTTCTACTGGGTTTCGCGTCGGTCGCTCGTGTCAACAACCTGGCGCCAGACTTCGAGGTACCCGAGCTCGGCCGCCCAGCGCTCGACTTCGGACCGGTCCACGCCGTCGCCGGTCACTCGCAGAATGCCGGCGATATCGCGTAGATGGCGATCGCCGCCGCCTTCCGAATAGTACCACAACTTGCCGATGATCACATCTTCGGGGGCGGCGATCATCACATCGCGTTCTGGAAGAAGTCGAGCCGCTCGACGCCGCGACCGGCTCGCCAATCCCCAGGAGTCCGTCCGAGCCATGACAAAATCGATCTTGTGGCCGGAGGCCGGATGTATGACGTTGAATTGAAAGCGAGTTCGAATGGCGTCTCGGGCCGCCGCCTCACTGCGGTAAAATTCGGGTTCTGGAAACGCGGCCAGCAGCGCGGGCAAATGGGCGAGCTCCAAGGAGACTTCGATGTCAATGTCCTGCGTGAAGCGAGCTTCACCATAGGCAATGCTCGCGTTGGAGCCGACAATCGCGTACGACACCTTGAGCCGTTCAAGGATTTCAACGGCGAGTCGCAAGAAGTCCATCTGCGTCACGGCCGAGCAACCTCCGAAGGACTTCGCGGTGGCGATCTTCGACCGACCAATCGGGGTGCAATTGGGCGACTCGATTTTCGAGTGCCGCTCGAGCGTAATCGTGCGCACGTGACGCCATCGCCAGTCGCTCGGCCGGCGTCTTTGTGGCCAAAACTTTGGCGTAGTCCCAGTCGATCACTTCGATGCGCGGTCGCTTCACTTGGTCGCTCACGCCAACAACCCCTTCACGACTTCGCCGTGCACGTCGGTCAGCCGATAGTCGCGGCCCTGGAAGCGGAAGGTCAGCTTCGTGTGTTCGATGCCGAGCAGGTGCAACAAGGTGGCGTTCCAGTCGTGGATGTGCACCGGGTCTTTGACGACGTTGTAGGCGAAATCGTCCGTCTCGCCGAACGAGGTGCCCGGCTTGACACCGCCGCCGGCCATCCACATTGTGAAACATCGGCCGTGGTGATCACGGCCGTAGTCGGTCGCCGTGAGTGCCCCCTGGCTGTACACGGTTCGGCCAAACTCGCCGCCCCAGATCACGAGCGTGTCGTCGAGCAGGCCGAGTCGCTTCAGGTCCTTGACGAGCGCGGCCGACGGCCGATCGACGTCCTTGCACTGGCCGCGAATTTGGCTGGGCAACGCGCCGTGTTGATCCCAGCCGCGATGCATGAGTTGCACGAAACGCACGCCGCGTTCGACCATTCGCCGAGCGAGCAAACAGTTTCGTGCGAAGCCGCCATCCGTGCCCTTTTCGTCGATGCCGTATTCGTCGAGGACCGACTGGGGCTCTTTCGAGAGGTCGGTCAGCTCCGGGACGCTGGCCTGCATGCGGAAGGCCATCTCGTACTGTTCGATCCGCGTCTGAATCTCGGGGTCGCCGATCGTGCCGGCCGACATGCGGTTCAATTCGCCAACCGCGTCGAGCATCGTTCGGCGGCTGGCCGTGTCGACGCCGTCCGGGTTCGAGAGATAGAGGACCGGATCGACGCCGCTGCGGAATCGGACCCCCTGGTGCTGGCTCGGCAGGAACCCGGAGCCCCACAAACGCGAAAAGATCGGTTGATCCGTCTTGTTGCCGCTGCCCTGGGAAATCTGAACCACGAACGTCGGCAGGTTCTTGCTGAGCGAGCCGATGCCGTAACTCAGCCAGGCCCCGAAGCTCGGCCGCCCGGGTTGCTGGCTGCCAGTCTGAATGAACGTGATGGCAGGATCGTGGTTGATCGCTTC
>JANLUE010000584.1:0-4060 GCA_031363325.1 Gemmataceae bacterium | reverse complement strand
GGCTCCGTCCAACCTACGCCGCGCGGCGAACGGCGATTTCGCCTGGCCCGGCAGAAGCGGAGTTCGGCGCGACGCTCGGAATGAGAACTCCGAAGGCGACCGATTGACACTCAGGCCAATGTTGGCGATACTGCCAGCGATTGCCCGCGAGAGCTTCCATGCGCCTGACTCTGACCGTGGTCGCCGGCCCGCACTCGGGCCAGGAGTTTCACTTCGATCGGCACGACACGTTTCTCGTCGGCCGGACGGCCGATTGTCATTTCCAGCTGAGCTACGACGATCCGTATTTCTCCCGGCGGCATTTTCTCGTCGAATTGAACCCGCCCCGCTGTCGGGTCATGGACTTAAATAGCCGTAACGGCATCAAGGTGAACGGCCTCAAAGTCGACGACGCGGAACTCAAAGATGGCGACGAAGTTCGGGCCGGCCAGACCGTCTTCCGACTCACCACGACGATCACCTCGGAACACGAAACGGAGTTGCAGGCCGCACTTCGCCCTTCGAACCCCGACATCACGGAGGCGATGCCGGAGATTCCCGGCTATGCCCTGGAGAAGGAGCTTGGCCGTGGCGGGATGGGCGTCGTCTATCGGGCCAAGCGACTCGCGGATGGCGAACGCGTCGCGATCAAGACCGTGCTCCCGGCTGCGAGCGTGGCCCAGCGCGACATCGATCGCTTCCTGCGCGAGGCGAGCATTCTCGAAAAACTGAAGCACGCGAACATCGTTCGGCACTATGCGGGCGGCTCGGCCGGGCCGCTGCTTTACATCGTGATGGAATACGTGAACGGGCCGACGGCCCACCAGATCGTCCGCGAACGCGGGCCGATGACGGTCCGGGCCGCCTCGCTCCTTGTCGGCCAGGCGTTGCAGGGACTCGCCCATGCCCACGAACAGGGGTACGTTCACCGGGACGTGAAGCCTTCAAATCTGTTGATTGGGACGGTCGAGAACAAGAAGCGGATTGTGAAAGTAGCGGACTTCGGCCTCGCTCGGGCGTTCAACGATTCCAACCTGAGCGGCCTGACGATGCAAGGCGACGTGGCCGGCACGCCAGCGTTCATGGCCCCCGAACAGATCACGCACTACCGCGAGGTCCGCCCGGCGGCCGATCAGTATTCAGCGGCCGCAACCCTGTATTGGCTCCTGACGAAGTGCTTCGTCTACGACTTGCCGAGCAACCCGGTCCGAGCCTTCGGCATGATGCTGAGCGAAGACCCGATTCCGATCACGGAACGCCGGCCCGATGTACCCGGCCCAATCGCGGCCGCCATTGGCCGAGCCATGTCCCGCGACCCGGGCGATCGATTCATCAAGACCGGCGAATTCGCCGCCGCCCTGTTGGCGGCCGTCGGGCCGGGGTGACAATCCCAACCAACCCACTTGCGGCCGCGCGCCGTAAGCCTATCGTACCTCTCGCCCGTGCAACCCCGCCGTCCCGATAGGTGCCATGCCGACCACGTCCTTGCCGATGCAGCGACGGGCGTTCGCCCAGACCAATCGTCGCGATCGCTGGTGGGTGCCGACCCTCACCGTCCTCCTGATCCTGAGCGGCTTCGTGGTGTATTCGACCTGGGCGGCGTTCCAGGGCGAACACTATCACTTCGGGCCGTACCTGTCGCCGTTTTACTCGCCGGAGTTGTTCGGCGATTCGCCGCACGCGTGGTTTGGGCCGAAGCCGTCCTGGTGGCCGGGCGCGATTCCGTTCTCGCCGGCCCTACTGATCCTGTGGGCCCCGGCCGGGTTCCGCATGACCTGTTACTACTACCGGGGGGCGTACTACAAATCGTTCTGGGCCGACCCGCCGTCGTGCTCCGTCGGCGAGCCGCGCAAGGGCTACCTCGGCGAGAATTCGTTCCCGCTCATTATTCAGAACATCCATCGCTACTTCATGTATGTGGCGGTCCTGTTCATCGTGTTCCTCGCCTGGGACGCGATCAAGTCCTTCTTTTTCGCGGATGGATTCGGCATCGGTGTTGGCAGCCTCGTGCTCACATTGAATGTGTTCCTGCTCGGCAGTTACACGTTCGGCTGTCATTCATTGCGACATCTCGTTGGCGGACGGCTCGATTGTATCTCGGCCTCGCCCGCCTGCCACAAGGCCTATTCCTGCGTCAGTGCCTTGAATAGCCGGCACATGCTCTGGGCGTGGACGAGCCTGTTCGGCGTGGCGTTCGCCGATATCTACGTTCGACTCTGTTCGATGGGTGTGATTCACGACGTGAGGATTATCTGATGGAGTTCGAAACTCACGTTCACGATGTGTTAGTGATCGGCGCCGGCGGTGCAGGCTTGCGGGCGGCCATCGAGGCGAGCGCGGCCGGCGTCTCCGTCGGGCTCGTTTGCAAGTCGCTGCTCGGCAAGGCCCACACCGTGATGGCCGAGGGGGGCATCGCGGCCGCACTCGCGAACGTCGATGAACGAGATAGTTGGCGCGTCCACTTCGCCGACACCATGCGCGGCGGGCAGTACGTGAACAACTGGCGGATGGCCCAACTTCACGCCCAGGAAGCGCCGGACCGCGTCCGCGAACTCGAAGCCTGGGGGGCCGTCTTCGATCGCACCCCCGATGGCCGCATCCTCCAACGCAACTTCGGCGGCCATCGATTCCCGCGGCTCGCCCACGTCGGCGACCGCACCGGGCTCGAACTGATTCGCACGTTGCAGGATCACGGCATCCACAAGGGCATTGATGTGTACATGGAATGTACCATCATCCGCCTCATCAAGGATGGCGACCGTGTGACGGGGGCGTTCGGATACTATCGCGAACGCGGCCGATTCGTGTTGTTTCAAGCGAAGTCGATCATCCTCGCGACCGGTGGAATTGGCAAAGCTTACAAGATCACAAGTAACAGTTGGGAATACACCGGCGACGGCCACTCGCTGGCCTATCAGGCCGGCGCCGAGCTGATTGATATGGAGTTCGTGCAATTCCATCCGACCGGCATGGTCTGGCCGCCGAGTGTGATGGGCATCCTCGTGACGGAAGGCGTGCGTGGCGAAGGTGGCGTGCTCACCAATAACAAGGGTGAGCGGTTCATGTTCAACGACATTCCGGACAACTACCGGAATCAGACCGCCAAGACGCCCGAGGAAGGCATGCGTTACTGCCTCGGCGACAAGGAATGCATGCGGCCCCCCGAACTGCTCACCCGCGACCACGTCGCCCGTTGTATACGCCGCGAAGTGAAAGAAGGCCGAGGTTCGCCGCACGGCGGCGTCTATCTCGACGTGGCCTGGCTGACGCGATCCGGTGCCTTCGATGGCTACAAGGACTCCGCGTATATCAAGCAGCGAATTCCAAACCCCGTCGAACATATTCGCAAGAAGCTGCCGAGCATGTACCACCAGTTCAAGGAACTTGGCGGGCTCGACATCACGAACGAACGCATGGAAGTCGGCCCGACGACGCACTATGTGATGGGCGGGGTGCGCGTCGAGAGCGATACGCAGATGTCGAAGGTCCAGGGGTTGTTCGCGTGTGGCGAATGCGCGGCCGGCATCAACGGTGCCAATCGACTCGGTGGCAACTCATTGTCCGATCTGTTAGTGTTCGGCAAACGGGCCGGCGAACACGCGGCCATCTATGCCAAGGAACACCCGGCCGCGTCCACGCCGAACGATCAGATCGAAGACGCCCGACGCTGGGCCCTCGCGTTCATGGACGCCCCGGCCGGCGACGAGAACCCGTACAAGGTGCAACACGATCTTCAGGACATGATGCAAGATCTGGTCGGCATCGTGCGCGTCGAACCCGAAATGGTGCAGGCCCTCGACGGCCTGGAGAAGCTCAAGGCGCGAGCCTTGAAGGTCCGTGCCGTCGGCAACCGCGAATACAACCCCGGGTGGCACACCTGCATGGACTTGCTGAACCTGATGACGGTCTCCGAAGCCGTCGCGAAGGCGGCCATCGAACGCAAGGAAAGCCGCGGTGCTCAGTTCCGCGACGATTACCCGTCCAAGAACGACGGGCAGTTCGCGGGCAAGAACACGATCATCTCGCAGGCCCCAGACGGGTCGATGCAATTGCGATGGGAGTCGATCCCCGAGATGCCGGC
>JANLUE010000498.1:0-2851 GCA_031363325.1 Gemmataceae bacterium | reverse complement strand
CTCGAAGGCGTCCTCGGCGAACACCCGCACGGCGAGTTGTTCGACCACGCCAAGCACTCGCGCGACAAGATGATCCCGGCCATGAACGCCGTCCGCACGGCTGCCGACCGACTGGAAGTGATCGTCGCCGACGACCTCTGGCCGATGCCGACCTACCGCGAGATGCTGTTCATTCGCTAGCGAATCGCCCGATGATCGAACCACGCAACGCGTACCGAGTCGCCCGGACTCGGTACGCGTTTTTTCAGGCGCGCCGCGAATCCGTTGCGATGAACGTTACTTGATCGCCGCCTTGACCGAACGCCATTTCTCCGCCTCAGCTCGGCGGTTCGCGGCTTCGTGAAAGCGAACCAAGCGATCGATTGATGCTTCAAGGACGCGCCGGCGATCGAGTTCGGGGATGGCCGAACTGCGGGCGGCCAGACCTTCGTAACCGGCGACCAAAGGCGCTTCGGCCCCCGGCTTCTTGAGGCGAGCCAGTGCGTCGCCGTAAAGCGATTTCGTCTCGAACGTCGACCAGCGGTCGGGCTCGGCGCGTTCGCGACACTTCAGCGCGAGGTCGAGGTGCGGTTCGGCATCGCCCGCTTGGCCGCGCGAAAGTTGGTTGGCGGCGAGGGCCGTGGACGATCGGGCGTGCATGATTGTGCTGGGGCCGTGTTGTCGAATGGCCGCCTCGACCGAGGCCCGGAACGGCGCTTCGGCCTTCGCGATGTCGCCAACCTGTTCGTATGCGAACCCCAACTCCAACGGCAGCCAGACACCGAGCTTGCGCGAGCGGCCCGATTTCGACTCGAGGCCCCAGGCCTCGGCGAGCAACTCGACCGCCCTCTCCGTTTGGCCCGTTTGCCGATACGCGGTGCCGACGCGGGCGGTCATCAGCACGGTGTCCTCGTTTGCTCGACCGGACAAGGTCGTGAAGCCCGCGCGAGCTTTCTCGTACTCGCCAACGGCCCGATGCAGTTGCCCGCCAAATTCATAGGCGTACGCGAGCGAATGCCGGGCCCAGAGCGTATCGCGATGAGCTTCCCCCGCCGTGTCAAGTCGTTGTTTCAGAATCCACTCGCGCAGCGGAACGGCCTTCGCAACCTGGCCCGCCAACTCGTATCGGCGGGCCAGGTCGATCATCGCGTTGATCGTTTCCGGAGTGGCCGGGCCGAGGGACTCGCGCTGACCCGCCAACGCCTGTTCCTTGAGAAGCAACGATTCGGCGGGACTCGTTCGCTCGAGCGCACTGGCGAGAAAGCCGATCGCCTTGAGCGTCTCGGGATGATTTTGGCCGAGCACCTTGCTCTTGAGTTCGACCACTCCCCGAAAGCGGGCGATCGCCCCCTTGGTGTCGCCGGCCGCCAGCGTCGCGACGGCCCATTGATGCGTCATCCACAGCGAAATCGGATCGTTGGGCCCCTTCTTGGCTTCATAGATCGCGTCCGCTTGTTCGAAGAGTGGCAAGGCGTTTTGAGGTTGGCCGAGCTTCGTCAGGCACGACGCCATATGAACCAGATCGATGGCCCGACTGGGATCGTCGTTCGAAAGCGTGCGGACTTTGGCGTCGAAATTCCGTTGGTGCATTTCGAGGGCCCGATGATAGCGCTTCGCCTCGAAATGCGCCGCGGCCAGGTCGCGAAGGACGGTGGTCGTTTCCGGATGATCGGGGCCGTCGTCGGTCAAACGACGCGCGTAGGTCGATTCGAGCAGAACCACGGCGTCTTCGACTCGGCCGACGCCGATCAGGGCGTTCGCCAATGGGCGGGCGGATTCGTTCGGCCGGCGCGCGTACGCCGACTCGAGAAGCGGCAAGGCACTCGCCGGAAAACCGATTCGCTGAAACGTAACGCCAATCCGATGTTGCAATTCCGCCTGAATGTTCGCATCGCCTTCCACCTGTCGCAATTGCTTGGCCGCATTGGAAAGTGCCAGATACAAGTGGCCGCGCAGGTCGCCACCGTCCGGCTCGAACGCGGCCACCACTTCCCAAAGGACTCGTCCGACAGCCCGCTCCCCCTCGCGAGCCTTCGCCTCCGCTTTGGCCAACGCGACCGCCTTCGCGCGTTCGGCCGATTCCTGTTCCTTCGCGAGCCGTTCGGCCACGGCCGACGCTTCCGCTTCTTGGGCCTTCGTTTCGGCGCGAGCGCGTTCGCCGAGCGCCCACTGGGCGAGGCTCAACGACACGATCGAGCCGATCAGCAAGGTAGCCGCGACCGAGCCGGCGAGCCCGGCGGCGACCGGGTTTCTCCGACACCAGCGCCAGGCTCGGCCGATCGTGCCGACCGGTCGAGCGAGGATCGGCCGGCCGGCGAGGAAGCGATCGAGGTCGTCCGCGAACTCCGCGGCCGTGCGATAACGCGCATCGGCTTCCTTGCGCAGACACTTGCGGCAGATCGTATCCAGGTCGCGAGCCAGATTCGGTTGCCAGGTCCGGAGGGGCAGCGCTTCGCGGCCCGTGACTTGGCTGAGAATCTCGATCGGCGTGTCGCCCGCGAACGGGACGGCCCCGGTCAGCAGTTCGTGAAGGACAACCCCCAGGGCATAGATGTCGATCGCGCGCGTCAGGTGCTTCGTGCCCGAGAGTTGTTCCGGGGCCATGTACGGCGGAGTGCCGGCGATGTGGCCCGTTTGCGTCAAGCGCGGCAGGGCCGAATCGAGCGCGAGCCCGAAGTCCGCGACCTTCGGAACGGCACCGGCCAGGAGAATGTTCGCCGGCTTCAGGTCGCGGTGAATGATCCCCTGGTCGTGCGCGTGTTGAACCGCCCGTGCGACTTGCGAAATCCACTCGGCGGCCTGGCGCGCCGAGGGTCGCGACGTGCGGATCAACTCGGCGAGCGACCCGCCGGGCACGTACTCCATCGCGAGG
>JANLUE010000370.1:0-14113 GCA_031363325.1 Gemmataceae bacterium | reverse complement strand
ACTCGCGTCGGCGCGTCGTCCCGGCTGGCGACTTGGTCTAGATCGTTCTTCGCGTCCGCGAATCGACCGATCGTTCGCAAGACCAGGGCGCGGTTCAGGCGCGCTTCGACGAGGTTGGGTTCGAGTTCGAGCGCGCGGTCCAGGTCGGCCCGCGCTTGTTCCAGATCCTTGTCCTGACGGAACGCCAGGGCACCACGGGCGGCATAGGTGTGCGCGAACGATGGCCGCAAGGCGGCACAAGTCGCATAGCCGGCCCGGGCTTCCTCGTACTGGCCAAGCGTGTCGTGGCAGCGGGCACTCAAGTACCAGCCGCCGAAATCGTCGGGGTGTTTGGTGACGAAACGAATCACCATCGGCAACGCGTCGCGATGTCGGCCCCGGGCGGCTAAATCACACGCCCGAAGGAAGTCGGCACGTTCACCCTTGCCGTCGATTTCCGGGCCGTCCGCGCCATCGAGCTCCGAGCGCTGAGCCTTGACGGCGACCGCCGAGTCGTCGACCAGGGTCGTGGCGGCGAGGGCATTCAGACGGTCGGCCAGTTCCCCCTGGCGACGGCTGAGTGCGGCCGCCCGAGCGGCCAGAAACGCGATTTCGCCGATCTCGCCTTTCAATTTGGCCCGGTCGGCGGCCGGCAGATTGGCGACCCCGGGTTCCTCTTCCCAGTTGGGTCGGTCAGCCCCATAGCGCGCGAGCGCGTCCGACCCGAGGCGCAGAACTTCCGCCGAATCCGAGGGCGAGCCGGCCACTTGCTTGACGCGATCGCTCAACGCCAGGAACTCGTCGAGCCGATGCTGGGCGGCGACGCGTTCGCGGTCCTGACGGGCCGCGCGGGCCGAGAGCGACAGTTGCACCGAGCCGGCCACGCCGAACAGCACGAGCGCGGCCGCATAGGCGATCAGCGCCGCCGGCGATGTGAGCTTGGGATGCCGCCGCGTCCATTTCTTCATTCGTTCGCGGTACGAAGGCTCCGCGGCGTGTTTCAACGGCTGATTGGTTCGTTGGCGGGCCAGATCGTCGCGCAGGTCGGCGGCCGACGCGTAACGTTTGTCGAGGTCGGCCGCGAGGCATTTCCGAACGATCGATTCGACGGCAGGCGTGGCCAGAACCCCCGACTCGAAGCTTGGCGGGCCGACCTCGCGCTCGGCGATCATCGTGGCGATCGCCCCGCGAATCGGACCCGGGGGTCGCGCGAAGGGCAATCGTCCCGCCAGAAGCTGATAGAGAACGACGCCTAACGAATAAATGTCGGCACGCTCGTCGACTCGAATGGGGCCGCCGACGAACGCTCGCAGTTGCTCGGGCGCCATGTATGGCAACGTGCCACCGACGCGAGCCTTTTCGGCCGCGCCCGCCTGGTCGTTCGTGGCGAGATTGAAGTCGAGGAGCATCGGCTGGCCATCGTCGGCGATCAGGACGTTGGCGGGTTTGATGTCGCGATGAACGATGCCGCGTTCGTGCGCGTGTGCGAGCGCGTCGGCCAATCGCTCGCCAATTCGCAGGACGGAATCGAGGGACTCGGGCCGGCGCGCGGTCGGCAGCGCGTCGGCTAGCGTCGTCGAGCCGAAGTACGGCATGCAGATGGCTTGCAGGCCGGCCGTCCGATGGGCCGAATAGATCGGGACGATGTTGGTGTGTTGCAGCCGGGCCAGGGCCTGGACTTCGCCCCCGAGGTCGGCCGTCACTTTCAGAGCCATCTTTCGACCGGCCAGGTCGATCTGTTCGGCGAAGAAGACGCGGCCGAACGCCCCGGTGCCTAACACTCGGACGAGCCGAAAACCCAGGAACGTGTCGCCGACCGACGGCATGTCTCGTTGAGCGCGATCAATCCGTTCGGCATCGACGGGGGCCGCTGATCGATACTCGTTGATGTCGTTGGCTGGCACTTCGACCGCCATCGTGCGCGGCATGTCGTCCGCGGGCTTCGGCCGCCAGGTGTGCCGGCCCGTGCTCGGGTTCGATCGTTTGGTGTCCGCCGCGGCGGGCCATTGACTCACATCGACGCCATAGCGCGAGCGATATTCATCGCGCGACGGCAAGTCGCCCGCGTGGGCGCGTTGGCGATACTCCTCGAAGGCGAGGTCGGCCATCGCAGACGGTTCGCGCAATTCGGAATAGCGTTCCACATATCGGTCGAGAGACGGCCGTTCGCCACGGGCCCAGCGCAGTTCGAGATCGACGCGCGCGAGTTCGCGGACGATCGTGGCCCGGTGCGGGTCCCCCGTGGCCGGCAGGTACGAATCGAACTCGGGGACGATCGAGCCCGAAGCCGCTTGCTCGAACGCGCCGACGATCGCCTCAATGAGCTTTCGAGTTTGGGGCATGGCTAAACTCCGAATGAGTCAATCGTTATCGAAGAATTCGAGTAAAGACTGCCGAGCATGTTGCAGGACTCGTTCGACCGACCGCTTGGAGCGGCCAATTCTATCAGCGATTTCGCTGACCTCGTAGCCGTCGAGGCGCAACTGAATCGCGGTCCTCTCGACGCTCGAAAGTCGATTCAAAACATCGCGGACCACTAGTTCCGCTTCGATCGTCGAGTCGGTTCCGAGGTCGGGGGCATCGAACTGGGTTGTGCGGAAGTCGCGACGCTGCCGCGCGTGGTGAGCCCGAAGCGCGCGAACCTTGTTGATCGTGACGACGGCCAGGAGTTGCCAGAGCGACTCGCCGTCGGGCACTTCGTAGAAGCCCTGGCGGGCCTGATCGAAGAACGCGCGAAACACCGATTGGGCCACGTCGTCCGCGTCGGCCCGAGGGAGCAGACACGACGGCAATTGCGAACGAGCGAGCGCCAGGATGCGGTTCGCGTAGCGGCGGTGGATCTCCTCGGCCGCCGACTCCTGGCCGTGCGTGACACGACGAAGGAGCGAGCGATCGCTGAGACCGTTCGGGTCGGAAAGGGCGGGCGCGTCGGGCGTCATCATTGCCAAACCAGGGCGTGGTCGGAGTGCGAAGGGACGGGCCGGGCGGGGAGGGAACTGAACTCTAGGACGGAATTGTGGGCGAATCGCCATTTCAGACAATTTGAACGCGAATTGTTGCGCCAACCGAACTTTGCACAATGGCGTCAGCTCGGGCGGTCTTCCCGTGGGATCATGTGCGACAGCGCACGCGGACTCGTAAGATCACCGAATCCCGTCCCATACCTCGGAGCCGGCGTGGCCAGCGAACGGAAGACTCCGAACGTGTTGCTCCACCTCGCCGCCGAGGGGATGGCCCCGGCGATCGGGCGCCGGCCCGTCGACGGCGAAAAGGCGATCGATCGTTTCGGGCCGGGCATCGTCGAGCGCTGGCGGCAACGCTTCGTCACGGCCGAGCCGGGCGACTGGCAAGTCGCCGTCTCGGAACTGGCGGCCACATCCGTCTCGGTCGCACGCGTCGAAGCGGCTCAATTCCTCGCGGAATTGGCGCCCGGCGTCGATCCCGAACAACTCGCCTTCGCGGCCGACTACCTGTCGATCCTGCCGAAATCGATCGATCGAGCGCTCGTCGTCGATGCGACCGGCCGAGCCTCGCTCGCGGCCACGATCACGTTCGACGACGCTCAGGGCCTGTTGCCGCTGTTGCCGCACGATGTTCCACCCTACCCAACGTCGGTCGAATTGCCCGGCACGCCGTATCGACTCGAAGAGTTGATTGGGTCGGGCGGGTTCGGGGCGGTGTATCGGGCGTCGTCGCGGAGTTTGCAACATCTGCCGCTCGCGATCAAGTTCTGCCTCGATCGTTCGCTGCTGCCCGCGTTGAACCTGGAACGTAGCAACCTCGAACGTCTGATGCGGGCGGCCGGCGAACGCGGCGCCAGCCACGTCGTTCGACTTTACGGGTACGACCTCGATCACGCGACTCCGTACCTCGTGTATGAATACGTCGCGGGCGGCGACCTCACGGCCTACATCGCGGGTCGGCGGGCGGCCCTGGGTCGGCCATTGAACCCGGACGAAATTCGGCCGCTCGTTGTTCAGATTGCGGAAGGCTTGGCGTTCGCGCACCGGGCCGGGCTCGTGCATCGCGACGTGAAGCCGGCCAATGTCCTGGCCGATGGCGACATCCTCAAGCTCGCTGACTTTGGACTCGGCGGCGTGGCCGTCAAGCGGGCGGTGCAGCGTAGTCGGATCGGCATGACGACGATCGATTTCCTGAGCATGGCCGAACAGGCGAGCCTGTTCCGTGGGGCCGGCACGCCGCTCTACATGTCGCCGGAACAACGTCGCGGCGCGACTCCGGACCCGAAGCACGACCTCTATTCGCTCGGCGTATTATGGTTCCAACTCCTCTGCGGCGACGTGACGCGTGAACTGCACCCCGGCTGGGCGAAGGAACTGGTCGTTCGATTCAATGTGCCGGCCGAACACATCGCGTTGATCGATCGCTGCGTCGGCTGGTTCGACGAACGACCGAAAGACGCGAGCGAACTGTTGCCGTTGTTGAAAGAGTCGGTCGGTACGTTGCCCGTCGCGGAGCGCGTCGAAGAATTACCGAGCGGGCCGGCCCCGCCGGTTCGAGTCGCGGCCGCATCGCCCAGTCCAGCGTCGACTCGGTCCGGCCGTGAATCGATTCGCCGTAAGCGCTTGATGGAACTGTTGGCGGACTTGGAACGCGGACACTCAGCGAGTCTGTGGCCGTCACTTCGCATCGCGCTGATCTGGGCGGCCTTCATCTTCGTGCTGGTATTTATTATTTCGGCGGGCTATCTCACCGCTGATTCGAGGCCTCATTCGATCTCGGAGATCTTCGCCGTTTCCCTCGCATTCGGCGTTGGGTTCTCCGTCGGTCTCACCGGCTTTTTTCTGGTCGGCTGGCGATTGGTTTGCGGCGTGCGCCGAATCCTGGCGCGTCGCAACGCGATTTGGAACCTGGAATCGGAATACGCGTCCGACCTCGCCGATTGGGGTGGCGTCGAGGAGTTGCGTTCGCCGGGGATTATCACGACCGTCATTGAACAATTGCGCGCGCCGGGCTTTCAAGTGAGCCTCGATTTGGTGTCGAGGCCGGCGTTGAAGCGAAATCCGCTGGCTCGCACCGCCGTGCCAATCTGGGCCGCGATCCTTTTGTCACTGCCCATCGGCGGACTGTTCGGGGCCTGGGCGGGCCTGCTTATCAAGCCGATGATTGGCCCGCTTCGCCACGATGAAACGCGGGCGGGCATGTTCGGCCCGAATGACGTGGGAAAGTATTACTCAATTGACGGAAGCACGCTCAGTGC
The DNA here is from genome assembly GCA_031363325.1 of Gemmataceae bacterium. Taxonomy (GTDB): domain Bacteria; phylum Planctomycetota; class Planctomycetia; order Gemmatales; family Gemmataceae; genus SIAJ01. The sequence goes on along the minus strand of JANLUE010000370.1, from coordinate 8,913 downwards.
TTCGGAATTTGTCGAAATTCGCGATCGCGCGAATCGGATCGCTGTCTTCGCGGGAATCTTTTGTGGCGTGATGACCTGCGGCGTGGCGACCTGGCAGATTTCGCGACGAAGGCGCTATCAGATCCCGACGCAGGTCGCACTCTTCATCGGACTGTTCGCGCTCGGATTGCCGCTCGCCATCGGCACCCATGCGTTGATCGCGAGCATCGGCCAGCCACGCCAGATATCGAAGCGCGATGGCTTTGATGCGTCGATCATCGGTTACGCCGACCAGGACGGCGTACCGATCACCGGACACGAATACGCGCGCCGCGTCGCCATGGCCGACATGTATGGAGGACTTCTGGGGGGCCTTCTGGCCGCAGTCGTTACGTTTGGGCTCGTGGCTGGCGTGCGCTACCGTTGGGCGACGATGGCGCAAGGAACGGACCAGCCCCCGGATACGAATCAATTCGCGCCCCCCGGCTTCGATGTGATGCAAACGACCGTCCTCGCCGGCCGATTGCGCGAATACAAGCGACAACTCGAAGACCATCGCTTGCCCGATCGCGTGCTCAAACACTCTCTCATTTGGGGTGGGTTGCCAGTTGCCTTTGTCACGTACCAGGTGATGAAGTTGGTTTCCGGTGGATTCAATCTCGAAGGTTACTCGATCTGCGCCGGGATACTTACCGCGGCCGGAATCGTGGGTGTGAACTTAGCTGTCAGGTGGTATCGATCGTCGCGACTACGTGCCGCCCGCGCCGACCTGGCGACGGCGTACGCGACCGTGTTCGCCGCCTGGGGCGGGCCGGGCTTCCTCAACGACCCGGCCGCCATCGAATCGGTCCTCAAACGATTGCCGGCGGAGTAAAGCAAACATCCTGCGGAACGACTTCTTCTTCGGCACTACCTGGGTCGGCTTCAATACCTCCAGATACCTGTGCACCGCTTGCGCTTCCCGCCGGCCGCGGCGTGGAAGTTGAGCGTGAACCCGTGGGGGCCTTTCGCGTCGGTTCAACATCTCATTCCTCAGCGCAATTCTCCGCGCCGGCACAAGCTCGCTTCGTGAACTACGCTTCGGTGTCCCACCGCCGAGTCGCCCAATCGCCCAATCGCAAACTCACCCGAAGCGTGCCATGCCCACGATGCTCGACGAACGTTCGATCGGCATTTACGACAACGATACCCTTTTGCCGCAACCGACCGTGCCGCAAGTCGGGCCCGGCCGAGTGGATGGCACGTTGCCGCCGGGCTACGACCCGATCGCGGAGCTTGGGCGCGGCGGCATGGGGGTCGTGTACAAGGCTCGCCAGCGCGGCCTCAACCGCGTCGTCGCCATCAAGATGATCTTGAGCGGCGGCCATGCCTCGCCAGCGGCCCTCACCCGATTCCGCACCGAAGCCGAAGTGGTCGGCTCGCTCGAACATCCCAACATCGTCCAGGTCTACGAGTCGGGCGACTACCAGGGCCTGCCGTTTTTCTCGATGGAGTACGTGCCCGGCGGTACGCTGGCCGACCGCGTTCGCGATTGCCCGTTGCCCCCGAAAGCGGCCGCCGAAGTCGCGTCCGGGATCGCGGCCGGCGTTCATGCGGCCCACGTACTGGGAATCATTCACCGCGACCTCAAGCCCGAAAACGTTTTGTTGACGGGGCCGAATTGCCTCGTCCCCAAAGTCATGGACTTTGGGCTCGCTCGACACAAGGACGCCCTGGATGGCCTGACCTCGACCGGCGAAGTCCTCGGCACGCCGGGCTACATGGCTCCGGAGCAAGCGGCCGGGGCGGGCAAGTCGGCCGACGAGCGGACCGATGTCTATGGCATCGGGGCGACCCTGTACCGGATGCTCACCGGTCGGGTCCCGTTTCAAGCCGCGTCGCTCGCCGAAGTATTGATGCAGGTGATGACCACGGACCCGGTCGCCCCGAGCCGCCTAACGGCGAGCATTCCGGCCGACCTGGAAACGATCTGCCTGAAGTGCTTGGAGAAAGAGCCGGCCCGGCGCTACGCATCCGCCGCCGAATTGGCCGATGATTTGCGACGTTTCCTGGAAGCGAAGCCGGTCGCCGGGCGACGCGTGACGGCCGCCGGGCGGGCCTGGCGCTGGGCCAGACGGAACCCAGTCGTCGCGACCCTAACTGGCGGCCTGGCGATCACTCTTCTGGGCGGGTCGATCGCCTCGACGCTGTTCGCCATCCGAGCCCACGGTTGGTCCGAAGCGGCTCGGACCGAGTTGGCCGAGAACCAGGAACTCCGCCAGCACGAACGCGAGACGACGAAGAAATTGTTCCTCTACTTGCGCGAACGCCCCGAGTTGCTCAAGTCGCAGCCCTGCGACATCCTCGACCAATTCCGCCGCGAGAACCCCGAAGTACCGCACCACACCGTGCCGGGGCTGGACGAATAAGGCGGCGACGAAGATCCGGTCCATGCCTATTTCGAGTGTTGCTCCCGCCGCCACGCAATCTGCCCGACGTGATGTCGGCCGTGATGCGCGTACATCCCGAGGACTTCCGCGAGCCGAATCGTCTTGCCATACTCCGGATGCACATAGCATCGCTCGAAGTCGGCGTCGGTCATTGAACGAAGCAGTTGCGTCCAGCGGTCGTGGATCGCATCGAGCATTCGCAGTGAGACTTCGATGTCCGCCGACCTGGCGTCCGGCAATTCAACCCAACGGCCCTCGTCGTATGGCTTGATCGTCGGCGTGTCTTCCGTGAGCGTCAGTCGGAAACGGACGTAGGCGTTGACGTGACTATCCGCGAGATGATGGACGATCTGGCGAAGCGTCCAGTTGCGGTACTTGGCGTCGAGTTCGTCCGTCGCGAGGCCAGCGACCGCTTGCCGCAGAATCCTGGGCAAGTCGGCGATCTCGGCGATCAACTCGGCCCGGCGCGCGGGCGACGGGTTCGGCTCGGCGACGTAGTCGCCGGCCGGCGCTTGCGGCGGGATCATGTCTTCTTCATTTCGAGTGTCGTAATCAGTTCGGCCCAATCCTTCCAGAACTGTCGCCAGGCCGTTCGATCCTTCTCAGGCATGGCTTGCAAGCTCGCCGGATCTCGGACCGCTGGCAACCAGCCGTCCGTCAACGCGTACCGCAAGCGGCCCAGGACTTCGCCCGTTCGCTCGGGGGCGGCCGATCGCGCTTTGAGCCAGGCGAGATCGGCCTTCAGCCACGCCAGCGTTTGCGCTCGCCATTTGGCTCGTTCGGGCTCCGTCAATCGACTCGCTTCGCCAACTCCAGCCGCCGCCTGAGCCGCGCACGTGGAGGCATAGTAGGCGGGCGTGACCGGGAACCAGCGAATCGTCTTGTCGTTCGGCCAGGTCGACCAATCGGAATGTTCTTTGAACGCCTGGCGAAAGACGTTCGCCGCCGATTCAAACATTCGTCGTTCGTGGGCGGCGAATCGGACGAGCGCCAGCAGTTCTTCGGGCGATTGTGGCTTCCGCTTGCCGCTCAGGAAATCGTCCGCTTCGGCGCGTACGAGCGAATCGTTGGCCCATTCGACCGCCGGATAGTTCCAGGCCGGGCCGGCGGCCGCCTTGGCCAGGACTTTGGCCGCGTCCGCATGGCGACCGGCCTTGCGATACATCGCCCCGAGTGTGAAGTTCACATAACGATCGTCCGGAGTCAACTTCAACGCCGCTTCGAACAGAATGATGTGAAGCGGCAAGTGCCCACACGTCGCCAGCAGGTTGGCCCATTGCTCGTCCTGTTCTTCCGGCTTCAAGCTGGGATTGTTGGCGGCCGCTCGAAACATCGCTTCGGCACCGGCCAGGTCGCCCTTGCGACGCAGCACGAACGCCAGGTTGTACTGCATGAGCTGATGGTTTGGGGCGGCGGGCATCACGTCAATGCCGCGTCGAAACGCCTGTTCCGATTCGTCCCACTTGGCCGACGCGAGCAGCCCCCACCCGAAATGAGCGTAGTGTTCCGGATGTTGCTTGAAGCGCGGAAAGTCGGCGTCCCCGAGGCGGCCGGCACGAATGCATTCGGGAAAATCGTGAGCCAACAAGGCGTAGTTCGTCAGCCAGAAGGCGGTCGGGTAAGGCCAGTCGGGTTGCTTTCGACCGAGTTCGTCCGCGATCTTGAACGAGCGAACCGCCTCCGGAAGCTTGCCGAGCCTTGCATCGAGCAGCCCGAGAACGTACGCGAACCGCCCATCGTCCGGGGCGCGGCGAACGACTTCCTCCCAGGTCCGAATCGCGACGGCTGGGTTGTGGTACTGCACGGTGAGGTCAACGAAGTACGTCAACTCGCGATCGACGGGGAGCGGCCGATTGGAATTGCCGCGCCGAAACAGTTCGTCGGCCCTGGCGTGATCGCCGCGGTGCCGGGCGAGGATCGCCGCGTGAAAGTAAGCGAGCGACAAACTCGGATTGACGTTGATTTCATCGAGGAAGGCTTTCTCGGCCTCTTCCCAGTCGCCGAGGGCCAGGAGCGCCCGGCCCAGGTTCATGTGGTTGAGCGTTTGCTTGGGCTCGCGCTTGACCGCCTCGCGGAGCACCTCGGCGGCGGACGAGAATTCCGCGGCCAGGAGATCGTAGTAGCCGAGTCGGGCGTAGGTGGCCCCATGAGCGCGGCCGGAGGCGGCGGCCGCCCGCGCGGCGGTTCGGGCCGTTTCGTAGTCGCCGGCCAGGGCGCTCGCCTGGGCGAGCGCGAAGTGCGCCTCCCAGAAGTTCGGGTCGCGACTGATGGCTTCCTTCGCACTTTCGATCGCCTGGGGGTAGCTCTTCCCATTCCGAAAGATCGCCGACAGCAACGTCCACAGAGAGGCCGCGTTCGGCCGAAGCGAAATCGCCGTCCGAATCGCCAGGGCCGCTTCCTGGTACTTGCCACGCCGCGAATTCGCGAGCGCGAACTGAAAGTGCAGCCAGATGTCGGTCGGGAACTGCGTGTAGCCTTCGACGAACACGCGGTAGGCTTCGGGGTCCTTGAATTCGTATTCGAGCATGCTGCCGACGAATCGATAGAGCGATGGCGTTCGCTTTTCGCGCGGCGTCTTCACCAGTAATTCGCGGGTCAGTGCGGCCGTCGTCCAGTGCGTGGCCAACAGGCCGCGCCATGGCTCGTTCGCGATGGCCGACGTGACGAACCAGAGGCGGATGCGCAACGGGATCGGCGGCGCGCTGAGCATCCAGTCGTCGAGGGCCGCGAGGATCTGTCCCTTCACCGGCGAAGCTTTGGCCCGCGCGATGAAGTCCGCTTGCTCGCCGTTCTCCGGGTCGAAGCCGTTGGCTCGAAACACCGCCCCATATTCCCGCGCGATGTGAACGACGTATCGTTCCGTTCCCGGCTCGGCCGAGAAGTTGTACGCGACCTTGACATCGTCGAGCTTCGCGGCGAACTCGACGTTCTTGCGAGCTTTCTCGATCCGCTCGGTCACGTCGGCTGGAACGTCTTGCCCAACCCCATCGGCCGCGGAATTGAGGGAAAGTCGAGCCTCGCCGAAGAAACCCCGCTCGGTCAGTTGATAGGCCAGCTTCTCGGCGCTCGCCGCGACCTTGCGCGACGCCTCGCGACGAACTTCGTCGCGCTCGCGGTCACGATCTTGTTGCACCTCGAACTGCCGGCGTTCGTCGGCGAGGATTTTCGCCGATCGATCCTCACGGTACCACCAAACCGCCGACGCCGCCACGATCCCGGCGGCGATCACGAACCCCGCCAGAACCAATTGCACGCGCCGCCGCTTGCGATGTTCGGCCGTCCGCGTCTCCGAGGCGACGCGGTCGATCTCGGCCTGGCGAACTCGACCCTCGAGCGCTTCACGATAGCCCGCCACGATGCCCGCGAGCTCGACCGCGTCGGCCGGCCGTTCGAGTGGGTCGGGCGCGAGGCACGACTTGGCCAGGCCGATCAGTTCGGCGTCCGCACCGCAGGCATCGAGCCGTGCATAGGCCCCACCCGTCTGGCCGCGCACGGACATCAATCGCACGGCATCGGCTCCATCCGCGACGTAGGGCGGCTTGCCGGTCAGGATCGAACAGAGCACGGCCCCGAGGCCGAACACATCCGATCGACGATCGATTTTGTCCGCCTCGCCGCCCGCCTGTTCGGGCGACATGAAGGCCGGCGTCCCGACGACGGACCCCGCTTCCGTCGCCGAGTCCGGCGTGTCGCGCGACGTGCGAATCTCCGTGGCCGGCTCGCGGTCGAACTCGATCGGCTGCTTCACGACCGAGTCGGCCCCGGTCCCCGTGAGGACTTTCGCAAGACCCCAGTCGAGCACCTGGACTTCGCCAAACGCCCCGACCATGACGTTGTGCGGCTTCAGGTCGCGGTGAATGACGTTGTGCGAATGAGCGTACCCGACCGCTTGACAGAGTTGCTCGAAAGCGGCGACGAGTCGACTTCGTTCTGAAGTCGGGTCGTTCAACAACTCCGCGAGCGTGCGGCCCTTGATGAGCTTCATCACGAGAAATGGCCGACCGTCGGCCAGGCTGCCCACCTGGTGAATCGGCGGGATTCCCGGGTGTTGAAGTTGCCCGGTGATGCGAGCTTCTTCCAGGAACCGTCGAGCGGCGAGGCTTTGTGGCGGGAACCGGCTCTGGAGAATTTTGACGGCCACGCTGCGATGGAGCGTCGTGTCCTCGGCGCGATAGACGATGCCCATGCCGCCGCGGCCAATTTCGTCGCCGAGCAAATGGCCCGGCACCGCGTCGCGCGCGAGCGGCTTGGCCGGCGGCGCGTGTTCCCGAACCTCGACGCCGAGCGTGCTGGCAATCGGGAACGAAGCGAACTGAAACAAGACCGAAATGTCGTCGGCCAGATTGGCGAAGCGGAGTTGATACTCGGCCGCCGATGGCGTTTCACCCCGATCGCGACGCAAGCCCGCCTCGGCGACGATCAGGACCAGGGCATCTTCGTCGGTGAGGTCCGAGAATCGTTGAAGATAGGCCTCGACGCGGATCGCCTCGCCCGCGAGCCAGCGGCCACGCTGGTCTTCGCGGAGCGCGGCCAGTCGGTCGCTCCCGTCCCGCAAGCGGTTCAGAAGCCCGGCCCACGCCGAGTCGTCGATCGTCGCCGTCCGGTCGAGCGGATTCATGTGGGGACCCCCGCGCAGCACCAGAACAGTTTAGGAGTTTGGCTGGGGAGGGAACCGGAATCGTTCGCAATCACCTCGGACATGCCCACGACCACATCGAGCGATGATCCCACCTCCGTTGATGAATCGATCCGTTCGACGGGCGTGACCACCGCGTTCGATGACGTGGCCATGCTCGCCGAGCGTCAGGCCCCAGCCAACGAGTTCGCAAACGGTCAACTCTTCTTTGGTTCGTCTTTCTTGGGTTCGACTTTCTTCGGTTCGTCCTTTTTTGGCTCGACCTTCTTGGGTTCCGCCTTTTTCTCTTCAGTCTTCTTCGGCTCGTCCTTCTTGGGCTCTGCTTTCTTCTCGTCGACCTTCTTTGGCTCGTCTTTCTTGGGTTCCACCTTCTTCGGCTCTTCGGGCGGCTTCGGACGCAGGACCAGGAAGGCCGCGCGGTCGCGGTTCACCTTGGCGGAATCGATGTCGCTCAGCAGTGCGACGGCGGGTTTGCCGGCGGCTTCGACCTTCACATACGCTCGCTTCGAATCGTCGAGTCGTCCGATCTTCAACACGCGCGACTGGTTGTTGGCACCGCGAACCGTGATCGTCTTGCGAGCCGGGTCGAGTCCGTAAATCTTCGCCCCGTCCGGGACGGTGTGCTCCACGAAGCGCTCGGACTTCAGGCTGGCGAACGCGTCGAGGAACTCCGTCACCAGTTCGGCGCTGACGCGATCGCTCGGGTTCAACGGGTCGATCCAGCCGAGCGGGCCGGGGCCCTTGATCAACTTGAACGACCCTGGCCCTTCGAGCGTGTCGACCGAAATCTCGCTGGCCTGGGCCACGTCGAGCGGCTCCCACAGGCCACGCTTGCGATACTCGGCCGCGACCTTCGCCGTTTGCGTCATGTCGAGCAGGACGACCAGATCGCCCTTCTCGATCTTCGCGTAGACGCGGAGTCCGTCCTTCGGTCCCACTTTTTCGCGGGCACCAATCAGAAGGCTCAACACTTCCTTGTCGCCGTTGAAGACGCGCAAGCGATCGGGATTGTCGAGGCCGAACGGCTTCAAGTCGCCCGGCTTTTCGGCAACGATCTCTTCCGCCCGCAGTCGAGCGAGTGCGTCGGTCAACTCGCGGAGCGGCTCGTCCTCCGCGTCGGCTTCGACGGGGGCGGTCATTTTCCAGACGCCGGCCGTCTTCGCGAACGTCGCGTCCTTGCCGTTGCGCGTGATCACGAGTTTGTCGGCCGTCACGAACGTCGCCAGGCTTCGTTCGCGGAATCGAACCGGCTCGGCGAGCAATCGCTTCGCCATGTTGCCCGCCAAAACGACGACCGTCGTGGCCGCGTCGGCCTGGGCGAAGCGTTCGCCGTCCGGCTTCATCGGATCGACGAGTCGGCCGACCTTCAGCGTCTTCTCGACGGGCTTGGCGCCTTTGCCGAGCACCTCGAGCTTGATCACCCCGGCCGGTTTGTCGAGCCCGTACTTTGCGAGATCCTTGCCTTCGACGTCGGCGACGCGTTCGGCCCGCAGGTTCGACAATCTTTCGGCCAACTCTTCCATGCCCGGCTGGTCGGCCGGGATCTTGGTCGGCTTTACCATCGACCAGTTCGTGCCTTCGATCGCAATTTCGAGGTCCGGCCCCGCACCGGTTCGCTTGAGCGACTGAAAGTCGATCGGGTCGAACTTGAAGATCGTGCGATCGACGAGGTCGAGCTTGCCCTTGCTCAAGTCGCGGGCCACGGTGACCGCGAGAACCGCGACCGACTTGCCGCCATCGACGCGGGCGTAACGGTCGTTCGGCGTGCCTTCGACGATCTTGCCGACTTCGACCTTGTGGGTCTCGGTTCCAACTGTGACCGTGGTTGTCGCGGGCTTGCTGGCCGGGTCGAGCCCGAACTTGGCGAAG
>JANLUE010000354.1:0-1796 GCA_031363325.1 Gemmataceae bacterium | reverse complement strand
CTTCGAGCAGCGCGCCGTGTTGCTGCCGACGAAGGCGGGGCGTTACGCCGATCTGCACGCGTTGAGCGGCAAGCTGCTGTACCGCTGGCTGCCCCGCACCGGTTCCTCCGGCGGCAACAGTGCGCTGGAGTTCTACGAACTGGAGAAGCGCGAAGCGAAGACGATCGTGGGCGATGCCGACGGCTTCTCGCCGAGTGCCGACGGCAAGAAGCTGCTCGTGCGCAAGGGGGGCGACTACTTCATCATCGAGCCGAAGGAAGGGCAGAAGCTCGACAAGAAACTCGGGACCGCCGGCCTGGAGGCGACCATTGATCCGGCGGCGGAGTGGAAACAGATTTTCGCCGACGCCTGGCGGTTGCAGCGCGACTTCTTCTACGACCCCGGCCTGCACGGCGTCGACTGGCCGGCCGTTCGCAAGAAGTACGAAGTCCTCGTGCCGCACGTCCGACATCGCTACGACTTGACCCACGTGATCGGCGAAATGATCGCGGAACTGAACGCGGGCCACTCGTACGTTGGCGGCGGTGAAGCGCCTTCCGTGCCTCGCGTTCAGACGGGCCTCCTGGGGGCCAAGTTCACGAAGCACCCGGACACCGGCTACTTCCAGGTCGGCAAGATTCTGCGGGGCGCCAACTGGAACTCGGCACTGCGTTCGCCGCTCACGGAAATGGGCGTCGATGTCAAGGAAGGCGAGTTCATTGTGAAAGTGAATGGCGTGCCGACGAACGAAGCGTCCGACATTCACGAACTGTTGTTGAACACGCCGGGCCGAAGTGTGACGTTGCAGGTAAATGGGGCTCCGAATGGGAAGGGCGCGCGAACTGTAACAGTGACGCCAATCTCGGATGAGTCGCAACTGTATTACTACGAATGGGTGCAGGGCAACATCAAGAAGGTATCCGACGCGTCCGGCGGCAAGATCGGCTACATTCACGTGCCCGACATGCAACAGACCGGCTTGAATGAATTCGTCAAACACTATTACCCACAACTCGGCAAGAAAGCATTGTTGATCGACATGCGCGGCAACGGCGGCGGCAATGTTTCGCCCATGCTGATCGAACGCTTGCGGCGCGAGATCGCGATGGTCGGCGTCGCGCGCAACACCGCCCCCTCGGTCGATCCGGGCGGAACTTTCATGGGCCCGATGGCCTGCCTCATGAATGAGTTCTCAGCCTCGGACGGCGACCTGTTCCCGTATCGGTTCCGCCACTACAAGCTCGGGCCGTTGATCGGCAAGCGCTCGTGGGGCGGCGTGATCGGCATCCGCGGTTCGCTGCCCTTGCTCGACGGCGGCACACTCAATCGCCCCGAGTTCTCGCGCGTCGACGTTGCCGGCAAGGAATGGATCATCGAGAACCACGGCGTCGACCCGGACATCGTGCTCGACAACGACCCGGCCAAAGAATTCGCCGGCGACGACGAGCAACTGACCAAGGGCATCGCGGTCTTGCTGGAAAAACTGAAGACGGGCGAACGGAACCTGCCGACGGTTCCGCCGTTCCTGAAGCGGTAGATTCAACGGGTCGCTGGTTCGACGGCGGAGTCGAACCAGCGTACTTCGAGACGACCATGGGCCAAGATATTCGACATCACTCTCAAGCACATCCCTGCGCCGTCCGCAGGAACATCTCCTCCAACGATTCGTCGTCCGGCAACACCGCCCGCACGATCGCGTTCGTTTCGCCCGCGAGTCGAAAGAACTCGCGCGGCACCCAGCCATCCGGTACCAAGAGTTTGAATTCACCTCGTGAATTGGAGTCCAATATTTTCACGCCGGCCGACTCGAGCGCCAA
>JANLUE010000346.1:0-3257 GCA_031363325.1 Gemmataceae bacterium | reverse complement strand
CGACCGCATTCTCAACCCGACGGCAGCGCCGCCGACGCTGGCCGATGGCCTCGGCCTGTTTAACCCGGCCGACCGCAGCCCCGTCGTTCTGCCACGCAACCTCGGGGCTAAAATCTCATCGCCCGCCGCGGCGACGTTGCTCCGGGGGCTCGACGACCTCGTCTACGAGAACCGGGACAAGATCTTAACGTTCACGCACGAGAACGGCCACGTACAAGAAGTCGTCATCGGTTCGATCGAATATCAGTGGACGATGCCCGAGCCGGATTTCAGCAAGTCGATTGACGAGAACCTGAAGCGAATCTCGGGCCATGAACTCTGGTTCAAATGGTTTGAGAATCGCCCCAAAGCAGCGCGCGATTCGGATGGCCTTGAACTCGTGCGCGCGCTATTCACACGCACCCATTCGGCTCGGGATGGAGAAGAGGAAGAGGAACTCGACGACGATGACAATCCGGCATTCAACAAGATCCTGAAGGAGATGCAATCGCATTCGGCGATTGGACTGCGGCATCACGCGGTGACAACCAGACTCATCCAGTGGTTGCTACTCCGCTACTGGCCGAAGGGCGGAATCGATTTCGCGCTCGACGCGGTCGAGCAGTCGTTTGCAATCATTCCAAAGTCATTGCACGAGAAACTGATCCCACTTGAAGAAGTCGACGAGGACGATGACACCGACGAACCGGACTGGCGCGAATCCCGAACGCTCATGCATACCTTTCAGGAGGCCAATTCGCTTCAAACATTGCCCCAGTGGACTCCGAAACACTCCGCAAGATTGTTCCGATTGGCGCGGTGGCTCGACGAACCGATCGCCGGGGCGGACCGGCACCGAGTGGAACTCGGTTTATTGCTCAAGGCCTTCGAGGCGGGTGCGGCGAACCTGACCGATTTCTACGACGATCTCATCGGCGACCGCGTCGCTTCGCGCTACGGCTCGACGAGTTTCGACAGCCTCGACACATTGACGAACGAGCAGCGCAGAACCAGCGAAGAGAATGTATCGACGAACTACGATCGCCATCCGGAATTGCAGGAGGCCGTTGCCAGGGTGGTCGCTCGAGTCGTGGAGATCGAATTGGTTCGTGGTGAGACGCCGACTGCGGCGACACCGGCCGTGAACGATATCAACAGCCTCGATCGAGTCGACCTGCTGTTCCCTCTCATCGCCGCGCTCGGCAAGAGCGAATACAAGTCGAGTTATTGGACGGCCGGTGCCAACAAACCGGAATCGCTGACCAAGCTCATCAGCGTCGTCACACCAAAGGAAGCCGACTCCCCAACGGCGTTCGCCGCGGCCGCGAAGCCGTGGCTCGAATCCGGCAAAATCAGCGAGGACAAGCTGGTCGCACTCGGATTGGTCAACACACGATTGATCGAACACGTCGCGGCGGTCATCGGGTGGCCCGGCTACGAGGAAGCCTGTTACTGGTTCATGGCCCACGCCGAGGGCGGCCATTCCCGGTCGTTGCAGTATGGCCCGAACCAGAATGAAGATCCGCAAACCAAGGCCTGGCGGGCTATCGTCAAGTCGAGATCGAACCTCACCGCCGAGCAACGGGCCGATGGCGTGATCGATGTCGAGTGGTTCCACCGGGCCTATCAGGCCCTCGACAGCGACCAACGCTGGGACGCGATCGAGAAGGCCGCCCGCTTCCTCGGCTACGGCCATGCCGAAAAGAAAGCCGCCCGCCTCGCCGATGTCCTCCTCGGCCGCACCAAGAAGAAAGAACTCGTTGACAACATTCAGCGCAAGTTCTTGAAGGAATCCGTGCGCCTGCTCGGCCTTCTACCATTGCCGGACGACGCGAAGAAGCGCGAGGCGGAAGTGGCCGACCGCTACAAGTCGCTGAAGGCCTATGAACGCTACGCCCGGGGTCTTTCCTCGCTTTCGAAAGAGCCGGCGATGCAGTCGTATCGGCTCGGCATGGAGAACCTGGCGGTCACCGCTGGGTTCACCGATTCCGTGCGGATGGAATGGGCCGTTACTGCGAACGAGACGGCCGACCTCGTCAAGGGGCCGGTCTCCGCGAAGGCCAAGGATGTCACCGTCTCACTGTGGCTGGGGGAATTCGCCGAGCCCGAGATGCGGCAGTTCCGAGGCAAGGACGAATTGAAGAGCCTGCCCAAGGAAGCCAAGGCGGCGAAGGCCGTCGAGGAACTGCTCGACCGGAAGAAGGACCTGAAGCGGCTGGTCAGTAGCACGAAGCGTTCGCTGGAACTGGCGATGTGCGCCGGCGACCGGTTCACTGCGGACGAACTACGGAATCTGATGACGCACGCCCTGGTCCGACCGTTCCTCGAACGGCTTGTGCTCAAGGCCGACACGGCCCTCGGCTACCCCGTCCAGGGCGGCAAGGCCCTGCGCGCGATTGACGGAAAGACCGTACCCCTCAAGGGCGAATGGTGCGTCGCGCATCCGCTCGATTTCGTGAAGGCGAAAATCTGGCACGAGTTCCAGGCCGAGTGCTTTCAACAGGAACGCGTGCAGCCGTTCAAGCAAGTCTTCCGCGAGGTCTACACGCTGACGCCCGCCGAGAAAGAAGACGGCGACAAGTCGCGCCGCTACTCCGGCCAACAGGTCAACGAGAATCAAGCGAAGGCCCTGCTCGCCGACCGTGGCTGGAGTACCCGGGAGGACCTGAGCAAGCTATACCGCTCTGCGAACTTGTTGGTTGAATTGTCTCTAGACTACGGTCATGGCACGCCCGGCGACGCGGCGGCCCCGGCCGTCGGCCACTTGCGCTTCTATCAACGCGGCGAGTGGCTGCCGTTGTCGCTCGCGAAGGTGCCCGGGGTGATCTTCAGCGAGGTGATGCGCGACCTCGACTTGGTTGTCAGCGTGGCCCATGTCGGCGGAGTGGATCCCGAGGCCACCCAGTCGACCGTGGCGATGCGCTCGAGCCTCCTGCAAGAGACCTGCACGCTTCTGAAACTGGCCAACGTCAGGCTCGACAGCAAACACGCCCTGATCAAAGGCGAGTACGGCCAGTACTCGGTCCACCTCGGCAGCGGCGTGGTCCACAAGCAGCCCGGCGGTTCGCTTTGCGTCGTGGCCGTCAACGCCCAACACCGTGGCCGACTGTTCCTCCCCTTTGCCGACGACGACCCCCGCACCGCCGAGATCGTGAGCAAAGTGCTGCTGCTGGCCCGCGACAAGGAAATCCAGGACCCAACGATTCTGGAGCAGATCGCGGCGCGATGAGGCGTGGTCGGCGCGTTGAAGGGCGACGCCGGCCGAATGGCTATCGAGC
>JANLUE010000274.1:0-2369 GCA_031363325.1 Gemmataceae bacterium | reverse complement strand
TGCCGCCCCACGAAGTCTTGATGATCAGGATCGGTTCGTCGAGCAACTTTTCCATCGTCAGGCCAAACGTGAACTCCGGCCCGATATTGTTGTCCGGCGCTCCGAAGCCGGCCGTCAGCTTGCCCTTCTTCTCCCGCAAATCCGTATAGGCGTCGCCGAGACAGCCGACGGACGTGATCCACACCTTATCGCACACCTTCGGCTTGCCGTCGGGGCCGCGCATTTCCATGAGCAGCGGCGCCGTCTTGGGATCGTCGGCCAGCGAGTCGAACGTCGAGATGGCCGCATGCCCCTGCATGTTCGACTGGCCCGCGAGGATGAACACCTTGAGGGGCTTGTCGGCGGCCGGGGCGGGCTCCGAAAAAACTGCGAGTGTGATGGAGACCGCGAAGAGGCGAAGCCACAGACTCGCCGCGCGAGTGGTGTCGATCATTGATGCTCCTGAGACCGAGACGGGCCGCGTCGAACTCGCAGCGCGCTTTCGACTCCAATATCTTGACAACCGAGGGAATCGTTTTTCAGAAAATTGGTAACGAATTTGAGAAACGACAAATCGGGCCGTCGGCCCCGCGTCGCGTTGATGCTGGACCTTCGGTGGCCGTACAAACGGCACTCGGAGATCTTCGCGGGCGTGCAGCGCTACGCCGAGGAACACGGCTGGGTGTCGATTATCGACGAGTTCGCGCACGACACGCTGCGTCGCAACCGGAATGCGGCCGAGCGGTACGACGGCATCGTGGCGAGAGCGAATTACCCACTCGCCCGGCGAGCGAACAAACTCGGCGTGCCGATCGTGAACGTGTGGCCCAGCTCGCCCGCCCGCGACTTGGTGCCCGGTGTGTTCCCCGACTCGACCGAAACCGGTCGACTGGTGGCCGAACACTTGTTGGCTCGCGGCTTCCGCACCTTTGCGACTCTGACTTCGCGCCAAAACGTCGACAACGAACTGGAAGTCCGAGCGTTCACCCGACTGGTCCGCGACGCTGGCTTCTCGTGCACTTCGGTGCACATTCCGCAACACACGCATCGCGACATCGCCGCCTGGCGAAGGACCGTCCAACTGATCGAGCGCGGCATGGACGAATGGGAGCCGCCGATCGGCGTGTACGTTGGCCAGGAAGTGTGCGGTCGACTTGTGGTCCAGGCTGGGCACCGCCGCGGCTGGCGCATCCCGGAGGATGTCGCAATCGTCGCCGGCAAGAATGAAGAGACGCTGTGCGAACACCCCCGACCCTCGCTCACGAGCGTTGAGATCGGCTACGACCGAATCGGCTACGCGGCCGCCGAGTTGCTCGACCGCCTGATGGCCGGTCAGTCTCCGCCAACGGAGCCGATCCGTCTGGCGCCACACGGCCTCGTCGTCCGCGAGTCGACCGACTTCTTCGCCGTCGACAACGCGGTTGTGGCCGCGGCCCTGGCATTTATCTCCGCGAACAGCCATCGTCGCATCGGGCCGGACCTGGTCGCGAAGGCCGTCGGCACCGAGACGCGAACATTGCAGAATTACTTTCGGAAATCGATCCAGCGGCCGGTCGCGACCGAAATCCGCCGCGTGCGAATCGAACGGGCGAAGCGGGAGCTGGCCCAGAGCGACCGCCCGCTGGCAGCGATCGCCCGCGCCGTCGGGTTCGGAACGATTCAGCGTCTGTACGAAGTGTTCCGGCGTGAAGTGGGCGTGGCACCGGGCGAATACCGACTGCAACGGCAAATGCGATAGTCTTTTCAATGACCCGCTCCGCCGACCTGGAACCCGCACTACCGTCCCGTTCGCTTGAGCGCCGCCGCCGCGTCGTTCGTCAACAGAGTGCCCGCCAAACCGTCGGCCCAATCCTTGAGCACCGCCTTCGCTTCGGGCGTGTCCGCGAGTTCGAGCACCTGGATCGCTCGGGCGAGTCGGCGATCCTGGTCGGTCGGGCCCTGGTCGAGCGCCTTGATCAAGGCACCAAGTCGCTCGGCCGATTCGGTCTTTGCTTTCGGCAAGGCGGTTCGCAGGTAGGGCAACACGGGTCGGCCGAGTTCACGCAGGCCCTTCGATGCCTGTTCGCGAACGCGGAACGTATCGCTATCGAGGTCGGCGATCCATTTCTGAATTTGCTTGACCTCGGACGGGGCCTTGTCCGGCGCTTGTTTGGTTCGGAAGAATTCGGCCGACTTCGGGTTGGCCAACAGCGCCCACTGGGCCGGATACGCTTTCTCCGATTCGGCCGACAAGGCGGCCCAGGCCTCGTCGAGGGCCTGAGTCTTGATCTCGCGTGGGCGCAGGTCCCAGATGAGCGCCTCGGCCCCGGCGGTCGTCAGAAGCGTGTGGCCGTCGAGCCAGTGGCCATCCCAGACCCAGCCATCGTGGCCGACGAGCTTCGCGATCTCCT
>JANLUE010000272.1:0-3738 GCA_031363325.1 Gemmataceae bacterium | reverse complement strand
GACTTTACGGATGCCATGTTTATCGCCGAGGGCATGGACCCAACGGATTTTCCCGAGTTACGAGTCAAGGTTCGAGACCGAGTGTCTCGCGCTTACACACAACTCGAGATGCACATTGTCGCCGCTCGCCGATTGCGTCTGGCGTCCGTTCGCCGAGCGGAACGGGTTCGGCAAGGTGTTCGTGGACTGCGTGTCGTGGGACGTGCTTGCGGCTGTCATGGAGCACGAGTACCGGCAGTTCCGGGAGCGGCCAACGTTCGCGCTTCACTTGTTGCATTTGTATAAGGCCGGGCACTTCCCATGTGGGTGGTCCGGGGATTGCCCGGCCGGGCAACTCCTTGCTTGGTAGCCAGGACGCCGATATATCGAGACCGCCCTATCGAACGACGTATGCCTATTTGTTGATTCAAGCCGATCCAAGCTTCGATCGCCTCGCACGAAACTCTAAATTCGTTCGTGTCACATTGTCGCGCTCGAGTCGATCGGCACCACAGAACCTTTGGCCTACTTCCCGCTCACCACTTCGACGGTCGGGCTCGCCATGATGAAGCCTTTCACGGGCAACAGGGGCGTGAACGAAATCACGCCGTCCCAAGAGTGGTCGGTGATCTTGATGTGCCCCGGTCCGATCGAGCCCTGGCCGAGTGTCGCGTCGATCGCGAGCCATTGTCCCTGGACGAAGACTTCCGTCCACATGTGGAAGGCGAGGCCGGGTTTGCCCAGCAGGTTGTTGACGTACACGAGGCCGATCGCGGTTCGCGACGGCACGCCGACGGCTCGGCACATCGCGGCCGCGAGCATCGAGTATTCGGTGCAGTCGCCGGACCGGGTGCGGGCCACGTGGTCGGCCGGAGCCATCGCTTCGGTATAGTCGGCCGGCTTCATGAAATGGCGAACGAACGACTCGATCTTGCGGGCCTTGTCCCAGGCATCGGTTGTCGGGCCGACGGCCTTCGCGGCCAACTTCTTGACCTCGACATCGTCCGAGTTGATGAAGTAGTTGCTCCGCAGAAACTCCGGGCCGGCCTTGGCGGTCGCGCCCTTGACCGGGGCTCGGCGGGCGGTCATGTGCAACTCGAACGATTGGCCGGCCGCGTTCTTGATCGCTTGTCGATCGTCCACGCTCACGAGGTCCTTCGGTTGGGCGTCGCCCGAAAAAGCAATGCGATAGATCGTCGAACCGCGTTCGTGCATGTCCGGCACGGCCGCTTTCAGGAAGATCGATTGCCGCTTCATCAAGTCGGGGACCTGGCCGTTCGGCGCCAGGGCGGCGATCTTCGACGTGCGGACGAGCGTGACCTTGCCGAGCTCGGTCGAGTCCATTTGCGAAGCGACGATGTCGAACGTGACGGGGTCGGCCCAGAAGATCGACGGGGGAAGTTGCAGCGTGCCGCCGTTGCTCAACTTGAGTGCACTTGGTGTGGCGATCACCTTCAAAAGCTTTCGCTTCACGCTGCCGGGGAACGCGACTTCCTGGATGTCTTTGACGGAAACTTTGACGGTAACCGGATGCGTCACCTGCGGTTCGAAGTATTTGTAGGTGAACTCGTCGCCCGTCTTGACTTTGCGATCCTGGAGCAACGTCTGTTCGCGGGCGAGGCCGAGGTTGCTCGGGTCCCAGCGGTACTCGCTCGTGTTCGTCACGCCGGCATCCGTCGAGACGCGCACCTTGGGCCCGTCGATGATTTCGCAATCGATCGTCTGAGTCCGATCCTTGCCGAGCCACATCTTCGCCTTGATCGCGTGAACTTTGCCGTCGCCGTCTTCGTCCGTGGACATGTCGGCCTTCATCTCGGCGAGCGCGTCCGCGCGGCCCACGACGAACCGCAGCACCTTCGTGGTGCGAATGAGTTTTTGGCCATCCTTGTCGAGCGGAACGGAAGTCAAATGGACGTGGCCGATCTTCACGTCCTTGCCGGTATCGGTCAGGACGTAGGCGGCCTCCCAGATCTCGTCGAGCGGCTTCGGGGCCTTCTTGGCGATCGGTGTGCGCAGCGTGTCGTCGGCCCAGCCGAGCGACGCGAACAGGCCGACGCCAACGAACGCCAATAACGCGCGACGCATGAGAAGTGCCCCCGTGTGCGGACTACCCCATCTTCTACTCGACGGAACGCGGAGGCAAGATGGGATCGAACGAAGTCGGGAGTTGGAGTTACACGCGGGACCGGTTGATACGACCGGTAGAGTTTGCCCCGATGACGACTTCGAAATCAATCGTCTGCTCAGGATGCCGACCGCAATTATGAGATTCCTCCAGCGGTATGAATCGCTCCAGCGGCAAGCCCGCATGTATTCCGCGGCCCGGATCAAGCGGTCCACGAAGCATTCCGACGAAGACAACGGTACAATCCTGGGGAGTCAAGAGAGCCGACCATGCGGCGATTGTTTGGTTCGATTGTGCTGATCGCGTTCGCTTGCGGATGCCGTAAGTCCGAGGAACGCGTGGTCGTTTATTGCGCCCAGGATCGGGAATTCGCCGAGGAATCGTTCGCCGAGTTCCAGGCCGAAGCCAAGCTCGCGGTCGCGGCCAAGTTCGATACCGAGGCGAACAAGTCGGTTAGCCTGGCGGCGGAGCTCGAACGCGAAAAAGATCGACCCCGCTGCGACGTTCACTGGAACAACGAGGTCCTGGCCACGATTCGGCTCGCTCGCCTCGGCATGTACGAACCTTACGAATCGCCGAACGCGGCCGCGTTCCCGGACTGGACGCGGGCGAAGGACCGAAGCTGGCAGGCGTTCGCGTCGCGGGCCCGGGTTCTGATCGTGAACACGGAACTGGTGCCCGAAGCCTCCCGGCCGAAGTCGTTACTCGAACTCGCCGACCCGATCTGGAAGGGCAAGGTTGTAATCGCGAAGCCACAATTCGGCACGACCGCGACCCAGGCCGCTTGCCTGTTCGAGGTACTCGGCCCCGACGCGGCGAAGGCGTTCTACCGGGGCCTGAAGGCGAACGACGTTCGCGTTTTGCCCGGGAACAAGCAAACGGCCGAGGGGGTCGCCAAGGGGGACTTCGCGATCGGCCTGACCGATACGGACGACGCGCTGATCGAATTGAACGCGGGCCGACCCGTGGCGCTGGTGTACCCGGACGCGGCCGGCCACCCGGCCCATCCGCGCCTGGGCGTTCTCTACATTCCCAACACGTTGGCGATCGTGAAGGGCGGCCCGAACCCGGCTGGCGCGAGGCGATTGATGGATTATCTATTGCGACCGGAAACCGAAGCGCGGCTCGCGACCGGCGGCGGCTTTCAAATCCCCCTCAATCCGAACGTGAACGCGAAAGTGCCAGCAGGCCTGCGCACGCCGAGCGAGGTCAAACCGATGGCCGTCGACTTCGACCGCGCCGCGGATTTGTGGGAAGAAACGCAAGCGTTCTTGCGCGACGAGTTCGCTCGGTGAAGCGAAGTCAACTCTGTGGATCGCCCACGATCTGGCGAAGCGCGTCGTGATATTGCACGAGCAATCGATCAGTCCGGCGACCACGATCGATTGCGCCAATCAACCCGTGTGCCAGCTTGAATGTCGCCGTTCCGATCAACGTGCCGACGAACAATCCAAATATGAATCCAGGCCCCATGCCAGCCCACATTCCGCCCGCGACAAACGCGTTGGGGAGAAGGGACAGAAATGCAATAAACCCGACCAGGAGAATCACCCACGTTGCAATGTGTGCCGTCCGCCAGCGGTCGAGGCGGTCGTTCAATCGGCGGACGCGTTCGATGTAGTCGGCGTTCTCCG
>JANLUE010000222.1:0-6647 GCA_031363325.1 Gemmataceae bacterium | reverse complement strand
CGCCGCCCTGGGTTGGCGGCCCGCCCAAGTTTGCAGCCTGAAGGGCTGCGAGCCGACCCGGTATTGGACTCGAACTCGCGCTCGAATGGCTGGACGGCCGCGACTCGACTCGAAAAGCGCTCTAAACTGGTACGATTCGTTAGTGATTTAAGGGAGTTGATGATCGAGAAACCCATGGCGATCCAAAAGAAGTCTGCTTCGCTCCCTCCGGAAGTTTTCTCCGCCGCCAAGATGCGGTCGACGCAAGCGCGCAAGCGAATTGATGAAATTGGGAGATCCAACCTCCACACGCCGGCAGAATTGGCGGATGCCGCCCCCTTCTACTTTGTCCTTCGGAACTACATTCAGCAACTCAAAGCGGCACGCGAAGCGGCGAACCTAACGCTTACCGAAGTTGCAACGCGAAGTGGACTGGCCCTCGAATCTCTTTCGAGACTTGAAACCGGCGCGATAACGAATCCAACCTGGAAGACCCTTGGACTGTATGCGGATGCGATTGGCTGTGCGCCGTGCTTGACCGCGGAACCTCGGGCCAAGACAACAGTGTCTCGGCGTACGCGTTCCGCATCAACCTCAAGCCGGCCAGACGAGTTAACCGCCAAGCCCCCAATCGGATAGCTACGCCATCACATCCTGAATGACTTCGCCCCACGGCACGAGTTGAAACGGCCGATCCTGGTTGTCCCGGAGTTCCAGATCCTTCGGAATGCCGAGTGCGTGGTAGATCGTCGCGACGATGTCGGCCGGCGTGACCGGGTTGCTCGACGGTCGGCCGCCGATCTTGTCGCTCGCGCCGTAGACCTGCCCCTGGCGGACGCCGCCGCCCGCCATCATCAATCCGTAACAGAAGTTCCAGTGGTCGCGACCCGCCGCCGGGTTGATCTTCGGCGTGCGGCCGAACTCGCCCATCACGACGACCAGCGTCCGCTCGAACAAGCCCCGGGCAACGAGGTCGTCGATCAGGCTCGACACGGCCGCGTCGAGTTGGGGCAGCAACGTTCCCTTCAACGATTTGAAGTTGTTGCCGTGCGTGTCCCAGGTGGCGTTCGCGTCCGGGGCCCAGGAAATGCAAGCGACGCGAGTGCCCGCCTCGATCAATCGTCGCGCGAGCAGGACGCTTTGGCCATAGATGTTTCGGCCGTAAGAATCGCGGGTCTTCACCGACTCGCGATCGAGCCGGAACGCTTCCTGCGTGGCCCGCGAGGTGAGCAGGTCGAACGCCTTCTGCTGAAACGCGTCGAGGTCGCTCGACGCGACTCCCGAAGTCTTCAACAAATCGCGGCGATCGCCGAGGCGCGTCAGTGGGACATCGGAAGCCGGGGTCAATTCCGGCACGTCGAACGTGACCGCGTTCGGATCCTTGAGGACGAACAACGGATCTCGGGTTCGCCCGAGCAAGCCGCCGAAGAACCCCGGTTGCGGCGGGCCGCCGGCCCCTTCCTTCGTGATGTACGGAAGCGAAACATAGGGCACGACGGGCGTTCGCGGCGGGCGACGTTGGCCGACCACGGAACCGATGGCCGGGTTGTCGGTCGGCCGGAAGCCGCCGCCAAACTCGCCCCGGTCGTGGCCCGTGAGCGCGGCGTACACGGCGGCCGCATGCGAATTGTTGACGCTATGATGCGCCGACCGAATGATCGTCGAACGATGCACGAGCCGCGACATCCGTGGCAAATGCTCGGAGAACTGCGTGCCGACGAGGCTCGAGGCGATCGGCTTGAACTCGCCGCGAATCTCGGCCGGGGCGTTCGGCTTCATGTCCCACATGTCGAGATGGCTCGGCCCGCCATCGAGAAAGATCAGAATGCACGAATCGGCCGTGGCCGGTGCCTTGACCACATCGGCCCGAAGCAGCCGCGGCAGCGACAGGCCCAGGTAGCCGATCGCCCCGGCTTGCAGAACCTGGCGACGCGTGATTCGATCGGGCACGCGGGAACTCCACGATGGCCGGGGACGGGGCGTCTAGCGGAAAGTGTAGTTTAGCAAACCGCCGTAGTTTTTTCTCAACGATCGATCGAAAGCCCCAGGACCTCGGCCAATTTCCGCAGTTCCCCCATCATCGCTGTGTACTGTTCAGTCAAAACGGACTTCGGCACAAATGAAATGTCCTCCTTTCAATTCCGACAGGCGCGAAGCAATCGACCGGATCCGGCTTCTCCCTTTACAACGACATCGAACCGAATAAGATCACGGATGGGCCATCCGTGGCCTTGATCCATCCTTGCCCTACGATTGGTTCGACGGACTACAAACCTTTGCCATTCCGGCAAAGCCGAATAGCGAGAAGTGCAATTGCATTCATGGCGGAAATCCTTTCTTGACTGCTCCGGCGCATCGGTCCCCGGCCTGATAACTTGGAACCTGGCTGGAATGGTTGAGAAGGTTTTGAACACCCGGCTCCGAGCCGGGTGTTCTCACTTCCAAGCAGTATTAATCTTCCGCTATGCGGAAGTATGCTCGATTGTGCTTGCCGCGTTTTTCGGTTGCCACAATTCGTCCTTTGTGCCGCGTGTAGATAATTGATTTCACGGTATGCGGATGCAGGCCAACTGCTTGAGCCATCTGTGAAATCGTAGCCGGCTCGTTGTTCCTTGTTCGGAACCAGATAATTAACCTCTCAATGCCGAATTCGGTATCGTCAGAATCCGTCGGCTCCTGGGTGGAGTTCCTCACTTCTTCGCTTGGTGGAGCGTCATCGATCGCAGAATGAAGCGTTTTGGCGAACTCATCGACCAATTTGGGGTATTTTCGCTTCAGGTTGCGAATCGTGGTAATTACTGAATCCAACTGTCGAACCGCAGACAACTCCGCCTCTAGCTTTGCCATCCGAGTATGGACTGTGGCTGCACCGGCTACTGGCATGACAGCGACTCACAAAGGAAACTGACTGTAGTAGTGCATCCTACTGGAGTCGGATGCACCCGTCAACCATGAAGTGTCGAAATCCCACCGGGTGGCTGACTAGCCCACGCATTGGCCGCGATTGATCTAAGCATGCTTGGATCAATCGCGAGTCAACCGGAACTACCGATCGATGGCCAGCCCCAACACCTCGGCCAGCTTCCGCAAGTCGCCCATCAACGCCGCGTACTGATCCGGCAGCAATGCCTGTGGTCCATCCGACAACGCCTTCTCCGGGCAATCGTGTACTTCGACGTGGACGCCGTCGGCCTTCGCGGCAACCGAGGCCATCGCCATGCTCGGGATCAAGTCGGGTCGGCCGGTCGCGTGGCTCGGGTCCACGATGATCGGCAGGTGGCTTTGGCCCTTCACGTTCGGGACGGCCGACAGGTCGAGCATGTTGCGCGTCGAATCCTCGAACCCGCGGACGCCACGCTCGCACAATACGACCCAGGGGTTCCCCTCGGCGAGCACATACTCGGCCGACATGAGCAGGTCCTTCACAGTCGCGCTCATGCCTCGTTTGAGAAGCACGGGCTTGCGAGTCTGACCGACTTCTTTGAGCAGGTCGAAGTTCTGCATGTTGCGGGCGCCGATCTGGAACATGTCGGCCCACTTCTCGACGACCGCGACCTGGCGCGTGTCCATCACCTCGGTGACGACCGGCAGGTCGTGTTTGTCGCCCACATCGCGCAGAATCTTGAGGCCGTCCTCGCCCATACCTTGGAAGGCGTAGGGGCTGGTGCGCGGCTTGAAGGCGCCGCCGCGCAGGATGTTCGCGCCGGCTTTCTTGACGTGCCCGGCGATGCGGTCGAGGCCGTCAAAGCTCTCGACGGCGCATGGGCCGGCGATCATCGCCAGGTGCCCGCCGCCGACTTTCACTTTGCCGACGGGCACGACCGTATCCGGCTTGTGGAACTCGCGGCTGGCCAGCTTGAACGGCTTCAGAATGCGGTGGACATGCTCGACGCCCGGGATCGCGTCGAGCTTCTCGACGCCCGGTGCGTTGTCATCGCCGATCAAGGCGATGATCGTCCGAAACGCTCCGGTAATCACGCGGGGCTCGAACCCGAGCTCCTGGACGCGCTCGATGGCGTGTTCGATCTGCGGCGGCGAAGCATCGGTTCGAAGGACGACGATCATGGATCAACCGTGGGGGATGCGGAAACGAAACATGTACTGTATCAGGTCAACGGTCCGACCCATAATCGCGGTTCTCGGGCTGGGCTTTGCGACGAACTTCGAGGATACGATTCAAGCGGAGATGGTGCGCGAACCGCCATTCGATTGGAAGCCACAGGCCAAACATCGTCACAATGAACCCACCCATCCAGGCGGGCCGCCAACCGGACAGTTCCTGCGCGATCACACCAACGCCGAGTGAGATTGCCGTGACGAGAAGGACCAGAATCCCAATGACCAAGTATTCGCGCCCCAGATGCGCATACGCCAAGCGCGCGTCGCAGTGCGGGCAATAGATCAGGTTCGGCAAGCCCGCCTTGAAGATGGGCCACAGGCCGATGTCTTTGCCGCATTCGGGGCAGTGTTTGCCGTCGGGCATGTTCGAGTCTCATGACTTTGGTTCGCCGACGCGGTCGCCAATGTCTTTGGGAAACGGCGGGTTGTTGGGGGTTCCACACAGGTTGAAAACCTGTTCCATGTGGACGTCTCCGCCAAAAGTCGTTTGAAGGCGAAATCACCTCAACAATCTCCGGCGATTGAAGGGGACCAAGCTGCAAAAGGCGACTTTTGTCGGGCGCGTCCATGTGGCACAGGTTTCCAACCTGTGTGGAACCCCTGACGACTCGACCCAAGTCACGTCGATTGACTTGGGTCGAGTTGTTGGGGGTTCCATCGGGCGGCTTACGCCGCTCCGCTCGCCAATGCCGCGCGAACCAATTCACGCCAGCCTTGCCTGCCATTCGGCCAGTTGGCGATTCACTTCGGCCGGGGCCGTCGAGCCGTAGCTCTTGAACGCTTGCAACGCGTTCTTCACGCCGAGTACGCTCGCGACGGCCGAGCCCTGGCCGGGGCACACCGCTTCGAACCGTTCGATCGGCAGATCGGCCAGTCGGCTATCGGTTTCTTCGCACTCGCGAACCAGTCGGCCGACGGCTTCGTGGGCGGTTCGCATCGGCACGCCGCGGGCGATGAAGAACTCCATCAACGTCGTCGCGTCGAGGAAGCCTTCCTCGAGCCGGGCCGCGATGTTCTCGCGATTCAGCCGCGACTTCGCGACCAGGGGGGCAGCCACTTCGAGGGCTCGCGAAACGGTGTCGAACGCATCGAACAGGGCCGGCTTGTCTTCCTGCAGATCGCGATTATAGGCCATCGGTAGGCCCTTCATCAACACGAGCAAATGTTGCAACGCCCCGAGTACACGAGCGGTTTTGCCACGCGTCAGTTCGAGCACGTCCGGGTTCTTTTTGTGCGGCATGATGCTCGAGCCTGTGCAGAACTCGTCCGGCAAGACGATCGCGTCGAACTCGGTCGTCGTCCAGAGGATCCACTCCTCGGCCCAGTTACTGAGATGGATCGCGATCAATGACAGGCAGAAAACGAACTCGGCCGCGAAGTCGCGATCGCTCGACGCGTCGAGACTATTGCGGGCAACCGCTTCGAATTCCAGTTGCATGGCCACGAACGGCCGATCGATCGGCAGCGAGGTTCCCGCGAGGGCCGCGCTGCCGAGCGGCAACACGTTGACCCGCTTGCGGGCGTCGATCAATCGTTCGCGGTCGCGTTGAAACTTCTCGACGTAGGCCAGGAAGTAATGCGGCGCGAGCACCGGCTGGGCCCGTTGCATGTGCGTGTAAGCCGGCAGGATCACGTCGCGTTCGCGGTCGGCCAATTCGACGAATGCCCGTTGCAGGTTCGTGAGCCGCACTTCGAGATCGTCGATCGCCTCGCGGACCCAAAGCTTGACATCGGTTACGACCTGATCGTTGCGGCTGCGGGCGGTATGCAGCTTTCGCCCGAGGTCGCCGAGCCGACGAATGAGCGCCGCTTCGATGTGGGTGTGAATGTCTTCGAGCGCGGTCGTGTATTCCATGCGGCCGGCTTCGATGTCGGCCTGAATCTCAGCGAGCGCGGCGCAAATCTGGTCGGCTTCGGCCGACGTGAGCAGGCCGACATGGGCGAGCATTCGAGCGTGCGCCTGGCTCGCGCGCACATCTTGCGGATAGAGCCGACGATCGAACGAGATCGACTCGGTGAACTGCTCGACGAGGCGGTCGGTCGGGGCGGAGAACCGGCCACCCCAGGTCTTCTGACTCATCGCGCGATCCGTGGGCGACGGCAAAAAGAACGCGGGGCCGAGCCGCCAGACGGTCCGGCGACGAAACGGCCCCGAGAAACACAACAGTTAGTGTATACGGGGCACCAAGTCCCGTCGCCAAAACCGATGGCCCCGCGGCCTCATTCGACAACGACACACCTCGATCGCGAACGGCCTGCTACAATTTGCCCATCCCCCGGGCCCGCCATGTTTCGCGTCGACCTACCGTTCACCGAGGCGCATCTGCTCCTGACGCCGCGCCTCGGCGGGTTGTCGCGGGTCGCGCAGGTCGCCATCCTCTCGGCGATTCTGGCCGTTCTCTTGTTCTTGATCCTGCGACTCTATCGCCACGAACTGCGGATCGTCGCCCGGCGAACGGCGTTACTCCTGCTCGCCTTGCGGCTCGCGCTGGTTGCTTCGCTATTCGTCGTCACGAGCATGAAGCCGGCGCTCGCCCACACGATCTCCG
>JANLUE010000129.1:0-5707 GCA_031363325.1 Gemmataceae bacterium | reverse complement strand
CAGTCGCTCGGCCAACCACGAGCCGATGCGGGAGAGTCGGCCCAGTCGTCCGGCGAACGAGGGCAAATGGACAACGCGGCGGACGGCGTGGAACGATCGAAAATGGGCGCGGGACTCCGCACGGAGTTCGCGCTTCGTGAGATTGTGTCGAATGATGCGGCTCCCCGCATATCGATCGACCGGGGGGACCTTTTTGAAACGATTGCGGACGCAGTGGTGATGGGCCGCCAGGACGAAGCAACCGTCGGGCTTGAGGGCCTGAGCCGCCACGCGAAACATCGCGTCGCGTTCTCGGGAACTCGGAAGGTTCGAGACCAGCGTGGAGAAGCAACGGTCGAAGCCTCCGGGGCTCGCCTCGAACCGAGCGATGTCCGCTTGCACGAGAGCGACGTTGGAGTTTGGTCGAAGCCCTCGACCCAACACGCGCAGCGATTCTTCGGAAATATCGAGTGCCACAATGGCGTCGAACTCGTCGCCGAAAAGCCGGGTAATCCGTCCGCTCCCGCACCCCATCTCGAGGCACGCGCCTCGGAATGGGCGCATCAGCGCCAGCTTGGTTCCGATGGCGAGGTCGTAGTCCTCCAACGGTTGTGCGGCTTCGACATCGCGGACACGGCGCTCGAAGTCCGTCTCCGCCGGTGACCGATCCGGATCGAACATCCGGAGGATGCCGGCGACGATTGGGTATTCATTGCCGCACGATTCGCAGGCCACTCGACCCTGTTCAATCCGATCGTCGGTTCCGACCTCGACCGTCGAGACTTGTAAACGTCCCGCGTCGTGCGGGCACCGAATGAGTTCAATCAGCGCTGCTGGAAAGTTCATGGCGAAGGCTCCGGCTGTGGGCAACCATGGAATTGGGAAGGACCGGTCACGGCTCGGACTCGGTCGAGCGCGAAGCGAACGGCCGCTCGCGCGTTGGGTGGGTATTCGAGGTTGGCCGAAGGCGCATGCGACGCTTTCGGCGAGCGGGGTGGGATGGAAAGTCGAGCGCGAATCGCTTGGCGATCGCTACTCAGTCAACATCCATTGGTGCGAGATTGACGGCCAGCGGCTCAACAGCGGTAAGGAGTACCGAGGCCGTTTGGAAGTGTGGATTTCGCGGAGTAATTCAGCCAAGAACACGGGCGCGTGAGGGGAGCATGCGATTTCGGAGTTCTCAACGCGCGATCGACTCGAGAGGCTGGCTGAAACAATTCATCCCGTCCTCGGGAGGACGCGACCTTGGGCGACTCCGTGTCCGAATCCGAATCTTCCGAATTACTCGGTACAACGAGTTGGAAAATCGAACTGGGACCGCAATCGATGCCGACGGAGAAAGGCACCGTGACCAGCAAAAGAAGGTAGGGGAGGAGTCGTACGAGTTTGGAAACGGTCATCGGGCAGGCTACCTACGTCCAGAGGTTCAATTCAGTGTAGGCCCGGTGCATCGCCTGTCAACGCCGATCCTTGGTCAATGTCGTGGACACCTCCGCCATTAATGCGATCGCGTTCAAGGCCCCGCTGAAAGTACTGGCACCGTAGGGGGTTCCACGAACCGGGCGGGTCGGCTACCATGTCTCCAGCACTCCTTCGATTCGCATCCTGGAGCCCCCATGCGTCCCAATCGCTTGCTCGCCCTCGTGGGCGGGCTGTTTGCCGTCGCGTTTGCTTCGGCCGAGCCCGAGAAGAAGACCGGGGCCAACTTCGCCCTGGCCGCCAAGTTCAGCAACGAGTTCGTTCGCCAACACGTTCAGGAAGCGGCCGTCTTCCCGCAGTGGATCGGCAAGACGGATCAGTTCTGGTACTCCGTGCGAACGGGCACCGGGACTCGCTACTATCGCGTTGATCCGGCGCGAAAGACGAAAGACCCCCTCTTCGACCCCGCCACGCTGGCGGCCCAGCTCTCCGAACTCGCCCAGAAGCCAATCGACACCGACACGCTGGCGATCACGAGCGTTTCAGTCACGGACGATGGCACGAAGATGCGGTTCGTGTTCGGCGAATCGCAATACGAGTACGACTTCGCGGCCGCCAAGCTCGCGAAGACCGGCAAGGCCCCGCCGCCCCCGCGCGCCGTGCCGAAGGGGGACATGGACGACCGCACCCGCGAGTTGCTCGAGAAACAACGCGAAGAAAAGGATCGCGTCGAGAAAGATGGCGTCGGCAAAAAGGACGAAGTGAAGAAGGACGAAGTGAAAAAGGAAGAGGAAAAGAAAGTCGAAGGGAAGAAAGACGATACGACCAAGACCGACGAGAAGAAGGAAGGCACCGGCAAGAAGGGCTTGAACCGTGGGCCGGGCGGCGCGCCGGGCGACTACAAGGCGAGTTCGCCGGACAACAAGAAGTACGTTTTCGTGCAGGGGAACAACCTCTACTTGGCCGACGCGGATAAAGAGGCGGAAGCCACCAAGCTTTCGGACGATGGCGAAGAAAACTACTCGTTCACGGCCGGCTTCGGGTTCTTTCGCCGAACCGAGGGCAAGATGCCGCCGGCCGATCGCAAGACTCGGCCGAACGCGACGTGGTCCACGGACTCGAAGTCGTTCTTCGTCACGCGAACCGATTCGCGCGGCGTGAAGGATTTGTTCCTGGTGAACGCCCTCGCCGAGCCACGGCCGACGTTGTTGCAGTACCCCTACCCGATGCCGGGCGAAGAAAACGTTCGCAAGAGCGAACTGTTCTACTGCGAGGCGGCCGGCAAGAAACTCGTACGCGTCAAACCGAAGTGGGCCTACGAACGCTACGACAACATTCACTGGAACAAGACCGGCGAAGAACTTCGATTCGTCCGCCACGATCGATTGCAGCGCCACCTCGAGTTCTGTTCGTTGAATTTGAAGTCGGGTGAGGAAAAGTGCTTGGTGGCCGAAGGCTTCGACGCGGCCTTCCTCGAAACGCAACCCCATCGCTACGTCGACGAATCGGACGAAATGATCTGGTGGTCGGAACGGACTGGTTGGGCTCACTTCTATCTGTACGGCCGCGATGGCAAGCTCAAGAACCCGATGACGAGCGGGGCCTGGCGGGCGAGCCGTATCGTCGATGTCGACGCCAAGAATCGCCTGATGTACTTCATCGGCAACGCCCGCGAGCCGGGCGAGAACGTCTATTACGAACACCTGTATCGCGTGCGCTTCGACGGCACCGATCTGACCTGCCTCGACCCGAGCGACCCGCCGTCGCTCGGCGATCACGGCGGGCACAAGCCATCGTTCAAGGACCGCGAGGACGGCTGCCGGGGCATGAATCACCGGTCGTACCTGTCACCCTCGAAGCGGTTCGTCGTCACCACGTGCTCGCGCGTCGATTCGCCGACGATGTCCTACGTCCTCGACGAAAAAGGCAACGGCGTGATGCCGCTCGAACGAACCGACCTGACCACGCTCGAACGAATGGGTTGGAAGCTGCCGGAGACGTTCTGCGTGAAAGCGGGCGATGGCGTCACCACGCTGTACGGCAACCTGTGGAAGCCATTCGACTTCGACCCGAAGAAGAAGTACCCGGTCATCGCGCACGTTTACCCCGGCCCGCAGACCGAAGGGGTGACGCACACGTTCTCCGCGTTCAGCACCAATATGCAGATGGCCCAACTCGGATTCATCGTGATCCAGGTCGGCCATCGTGGCGGCGCGCCGACGCGCTCGAAGGCCTATCACAGTTTCGGATACTTCAACTTGCGCGACTACGCCCTCGCCGACAAGAAGATCGCGATTGAACAACTCGCGGCCCGGTACGACTTCATCGACCTCGATCGCGTGGGCATCTACGGCCACTCGGGCGGCGCGTTCCTGTCGGCCGCGGCCCTGTTGCAGAAGCCCTATAACGAGTTCTTCAAGGCGGCCGTCGCATCCGCCGGAAATCACGACAATAATATCTACAATGACAACTGGTCCGAACGGTATCACGGCTTGAAAGAAATCGCCGTCGAGGCGAAGGCCAAGGAGGAAGCAAAGCCGAAAGGCATTCCGCCGGCCAAGCCCTGGGACGACGATCCCCAGGAAAAGAAGGGCGAAGCCAAGAAGGACGAATCAAAGAAGGACGAAATGAAGAAAGCCGAGGTCAAGAAAGACGAGGCGAAGAAGGACGTTGCCAAGGGCGAAGCCAAAACGGACGACGCCAAGAAAGGCGACGCCAAGAAAGGCGAAGTGAAGAAGGAAGAGATCAAGAAAGAGGACACGAAGAAGGGCGAGATGAAAGGCGAAGTCAAAAAAGACGACGCCAAGAAAGAAGAGAAGAAGGATGACGGTCCCAAAGCGAAGTTCGAGATCAAGGTGCCGACCAACGCGGAACTCGCGGCCAACCTGAAGGGCCACATCCTCCTCGTGCACGGCGACATGGACAACAACGTCCATCCCGCCAACACGATCCGCCTGGCCGACGCACTCATCAAGGCGAACAAGCGCTTTGATATGTTGATCCTGCCCGGTCGAGCCCACGGCTTTGGCGAGTATCAGCCGTACTTCACGCAACGCATGTGGGACTTCTTCGCCTTGCACTTGCTCAACGACCACCCCACCGGGGCAGACATCTACGACAAGAAGGGCGGGCGCTAGCGCGGAAGTGCAATGCTCGTTCGCCATGCGACGGCGAACGAGCGATTGTTCGATGCCTCACCCCACCCCGCACGCCTTCAGCAAAGTCTCCTGCACGGCGTAGTCGTGTTCCGCCGAGAAGTCGCTCGGCTTCTCGCCGCGGATCACCTTCGCCATGTCGGCCGCGTCGGCGATGTAGCGTTCGAACTTGGGCAGCTTCACGTCCTGGTAGCCTTTGCGATAATCGCCACGCGGACGGGAGAACGCGATTCGGGCCGATGGGTCGTCGAGTGGCTGAATGTGGATTGTGCCTTCCGTCCCGCACACAACCAGATGTCGTCGGTCGAAGCCTTCGACTTCGACGGCACTCGATTTCACCGTGGCGGTTGCCTTTGGATAGTCGAAGACGGCGAGCATGTTGTCGATGAGCCCATCGCCGGGCTTAACGGTCCGGGCGTGCGGTGTCACCTTCATTGGCTTGCCGAGAACGCCGACCACCAGATCGATCACATGGCAACCCAATTCGAACATGACGCCACCGAGAAACACGGCCAGCTCCTTGCGGCTCGCCGGATCGACCACTTTGCTCATCACGGTGTGAACCTCGAACACCTCGCCAAGCCAGCCGGCCTTCAAGGCCTCGCGGAGCAGCACGACGCCGGGGTTGTACCGGTACATGTAGCCCATCTGCACGAGCAATTTCCGCTTGGTGGCGGCGTCGAGGATTCGTTTGAACTGCGGCAGCGATTCGCCGGCCGGCTTGTCGATGTGCACGTTCAGCCCGGCCGACACGCACGCCTCGGCCGTGTCGAGCAGTTCCTTCACGCGTGTTTCGACGAGGACGGCCTGGAGGCCGGGCGTGTTGAAAAGTTGCTCGCGCGTCAGAAGCGGCACGCCCTTGAAGGCCGGCGTCGTCTCGATTCGCTTGGCGAGCGCGGCGTCGGGTTCGACGATCCCAACGACCTCGTAGTCCGGCGACCGTCGATAGACCGCGAGCTTGGTCGAATGGGCATGGGCGACGCCGATCTGGCCAATTTTGATGCGCGGCTTCACTTGATTCGATCGAGCCGGCGCGGCCAACACGCTCGCGGCGGCAGCCTGAAGGAAATCTCGGCGCAACAGCATGATTTAACCTTGAGGGGCGATTCATCGTTAACATCCCGGAGGGATGACAGCAATTCGCCGGGGGTTGA
>JANLUE010000124.1:0-3713 GCA_031363325.1 Gemmataceae bacterium | reverse complement strand
TCAACCCCCGGCTAATTGCTGCCATCCCTTCGGGATGCAATCGGTCTCCCACGCCGTCAACTCGGGCTCATTTCCGGAGCCAACGCCGCCATCAGTTTTTGGCGGGCCTTGAAGACTCGCCAGCGGGCCGTCTCCTCGGTGATGTCGAGGACCTCGGCCACTTCCTTGAAGGACAAACCTTCTTCCACTCGAAGCAACAACGCGCCGCGAAAGTCGTCGGGCAACTTCGAGACCGCCTCGCCGATCAACTTCACGGCTTCCTTGCTCAGGATGTCGCCGACCGGGCCGTAGCGATCTTCGGCTACATCGACGGTCAGCGGTTGGCGATCGTGCCGGTTGGCCCGCTGGACGTTCACGAAGTTGTTGTGGGCGATCCGGAACAGCCAGGCCCGGAAGTTGCTTCCGGGTCGGAACCGTCCGACCGCCGCGAACGCTTTCAGAAACGTTTCCTGAGCAATATCTTCAGCCGTCGGTCCATCGCGAGTCAAGCGACAGAGCCAGCGATAAAGCCGATCCCAGTATCGTTCGACCAGGATGGCGAACGCCGGCCGGTCGCCGGCCTGGGCGGACCGGATCAGGTCGGCTTCGTCGCCGGTCGGCTGGCCGGATTCGTTGCTCACGCGGCGTGGACCGTCCTGTTTGACCGTCAGCACCACTTCCAGCATAAATCCGTCCGATCGGCACCCGACGGTATAACCCGGACACGGGCCGGACGTTGGCGCGGCGGGGCTCGGAAATCGGCTGGCTGTCAGCTGCGGATCGTCGAAACCGATTCAGTTTGAGGTTTGGCCCTCGCCTCTCGTGGCAATCATGAACCGGCCGCGTCATTCGCCTGGGCCGACGGGATTAGGTCGGGGGTGTCTTCCTGCACAATAACTTGGTTCTCGGGATGCGTCGCTCACTTTTGTCGCTTGTGGAACCCTTGAAGGCTGACAAATTGCAGCCAGCGTTCCTTGCCCTCTTTGTCTTTCCAACGGACGGTACTCAGACGGCTGATTCGGTGGGCCTCGACTTCTTCCTCCTTGGTGACGACTTTGACGAGCACATGCTGTCCCGATGCGTCTTTGGGAAAGCCCAGTCGACCCAGTTCCTGGGCGGTGGCGGGTGTCGTGTAACTCGACACGTTGTCGCCCACCTTGACGAGCCGATTCGTTTGCCCGAATGAGTCGACGAAGTAGTCGCCCAGGCCGCCATCCTTCTTGAGAATGAAACCCTCCGTTCCCTGGACCTTGAACGGCGGGATCTTGCCACCCTCAAACGTCATGTCGTCGGTGGTGGACACAAAAGCACGGTCGCCTTTGATTTCTGGTTTCTCCGCCTTCATGGTGTCCGTCCAGGCCATGAGCTTGACGACCTCGCCCTTCGCGTCGATGCCGAACATCGTCCACGAACCGGTGTAGGTGCCGACCAGGTCGCGCACTTCCTTCGGGATCGCGTCGGGATTGTCCTTCGGGTCGGCCGCGACGAAGTGCGACGACCCGGCGAGTGAAAGCGCGGCGATCAATCCGAACGCGAGCAACCTGGAACGCATGATTTTCCTCCGAGTTACAGGCCCACTCACTTCTTCTTCGGCTTCGCCTTCGATTCCTGCAATAGCTTCTTCGCGTCGGCGTTGTTGGGGTCAATCTTCAACGCTTGCTCGAAGTTGCCGGCGGCCTCCGCCAGCTTTCCGGCGGCGAGGTCGAGCTTACCCTGGTTCATCCACTGGCAGAACGTCGCCCGCGATTTGGCCGTCGCGTTCGCGGGGGCGATTTTCAGGACTTCCTGATACGTTCGCCAGGCGTCCGCGTATTTGCCACCATCTTCCTGGGCGTCGGCCGACTTCAGCAGCTCAGCCACTTTCGCCGCAACCGGGTCGACCTTCGGCATCGGATCGACCTTGGGTTTCGGATCGACCTTGGGTCGCGGCTCGACCTTCGGCAACGGGTCTTTGGCCGGCGGCATCGGGTCTTTCTTCGGGGTCGCGGCCGCCTTGGCCTCGGCGAGTCCCTTGGTCGCGGCCGGGTCGCGCGGGATTGCCTTGAGCGCGGTCTCATACGATTCGGCCGCCTCCGCGAAGCGCTTCAGGCCCATGAGCTGGTCGGCTCGTTGCATCCAGGCGTCGTAGACCTTTTTCCGCTGGGCGTCGGCCGCCATTTCGGTCTGGGCGTCCTTCGCTTGTTTAAGCAAAGCTGTCGCGGTCGGGTCGTTCGGAATGGCCGCGAGCGCGGCCGTGAACGATCGAGCCGCCTCGTCGAAGTTCTTCGCGGTCAACGCGGCTCGACCCGCCTTGATGGCCGCGTCGTAGGTCGCCTTCTTTTTCTCGGCGTCCATCGCGGCGCTGTCGGCCAGGTCTTTCGCCTTGGTCGCGTCGTTCAGGATCTTGGTCGCGGACGGATCGTTTGGCTTGTTCGCGAGCGCGTCCTTCGCCGAACCGATCGCCACGTCGTACTTCTTGGCCGCGTAAGCGGTGCTGGCGTCGCGAAGCGACTGCAGGTACGCTTGTTGCTTCTTCTGAGCATCGCCGGCCGCAGCGGCCATCTCGCGCTTGGCCGTTTCGAGTTCCCCCTGGGCCTTCTTCACGTCGGCATCAGTCGGGTCTTCGGCGATCGCGGCCGCGAGCATCTTGGCCGCCCGATCCAAGTCTTTCGCCTTGATGGCCTGGCGGGCCAGCGCGACGAACGCGTCCGCCTTGTTCGCGGATTTGGTCGGCGGTTCCTTCTTCGGCGGGAGCGCTGCCGTCTTGCGGGCGGAGTCGATGTCCGCCGCGAGTTTCACCGCGTCGGCGTTCTTCGGATCGAGCTTCGCCGCGCGATCGACGGCCGCCTGCGCGTCGTCGAACTTGCCGGCCCGCAACGCGACGCGACCCGCGGCGAGCGCTTGCGTCACTTCGGCCGCACGCAACTGGGCGGCCTTCGCGCCTTCGGCGTCGTCGCGTTGTTTGGCCACGTCCTTCAGGAGCTGAGCCGATGTGGCGTCGCCCGGCAACAAGTCCTGGGCTTTCTGAAAGAACCCCAGGGCGTCACTGTACTGCTTCAAGCTGACGGCCGCCCGACCCTGTCGCATCACCTTCTCGTACTCGTCGCGTTTCTTCTTGGACTCGGCGAGCGCGGCCGCGTCCTTGGACATCGCGGCCTGGGCGGCTTGCGCCTGATCGAGGCCGGCCTTCGCCTCCTTGCTCTCGGGCGATATCTTCAACGCGTCGCCAAACGAAACGATCGCCGCGTCGTATTGCTTGGCCCGCAGGTTCTGTTGACCGGCGGCGACGAGCTTCAGGGCGGCCGCCGCGTTTTGAGTTTCTTCCTTCTGCTTGCGGGCGAGCGTCACCGCTTCGTCGCGGCTCGATTGGGCCTGCGTCAATTCCTTCTGAATCTCCGCGTTGGCGGGATCGAGCGTCGCGGCCGCCTGGAACGCGGCGATGGCCTTGTCGAATTGCTTCGCGGTCAGGGCCGCGCGGGCTTCCGTGAGTTTCTTCTCGACAACCGCTCGCTTCGATTGTTCGTCGGCTTTCTTCTTGGCTTCGGCGTCGGCGAGCGACTTCGCCTTGGCGAATTCTTCCTGCGCCTTCTTCAAGCCCGCTTCCGCTTCGTCGGTTTGAATCGTCGTCGCGGCGATCTTGTACGACGTCACCGCCTCGTCGTACTTGCGTTCTCGGAGCGCCGCGTCGGCCTTGGCCAGGGCGGCCTGATACTTCGCCCGCAGCTTGGCGTTCTGATCCTCGAGTTGCTTGCGGG
>JANLUE010000116.1:0-1177 GCA_031363325.1 Gemmataceae bacterium | reverse complement strand
CCGACTCGAACCAGCGATCGAGGATCGGCGACGCGGCCCCGGACAGAATCTCGACCGCCTCGGTCGCCACGCCGCGCCCGAGCTTGCGAAACTTCAGCCCCAGCGAGCCAAGCGTCCAGAGATCGCGGAACCCGCCGAACGGATCGGGCGGCGTGCGACCGAGCAACGGCTCGAGGAAGTCCGCGACGCGGGTGAGCATCTCCTCGTAGCGCGGATAGGCGTCGGCATCTTTCGCGGAGAACTTGGCGATCTCGCGACGAGTGAGTTCCTTGTCCGGCCCCATCATCAAATAACGGCCGTCCGGGAACGGCGTAAACGACGAGGGGCTCCGGGGGAGCATCTCGAAGCCATATTTTTTCAGTTCGAGGTCGCGGATGATTTCGGGTCGCAGAAGACTGTTGACGTACGCGGCCGTCGAGACTTTGTAGCCGGGCCAGATTTCCTCGGTGACACACGCCCCCCCGAGTACGTCGCGGCGCTCGAGGACGAGGACTTTCTTGCCGGCCCGGGCGAGATACGCGGCCGTCGTGAGCCCGTTATGCCCGGCTCCGACAATAATGGCGTCAAATCGATTGGTCATGTTGGGTGCGTGGTCACTCGGTCGGGATGAAGATCGGCGAGGCGGCAGTTGCCAAGTCAACTATTCTTTCGGCAGCTTGACCAAGCGTTTGCGGAACTCGTTGAGGTCGGAACATGAAATGGCTTTGACCAACAATTTCTCCAACGACTTCAGATTGTAGATTTCTCGAAGGCTTTCCTCCAATTCTTGGGTGACACGGAGTTGACGACTCTTGAGTGCCAACAGAATCAGTCGGTGCGAATTTCGGGCTTCGGCGTCGGCGAGCGCGGGGGAATCGATCATCTTGGGTCCCTTTCGAAACAGGCGGTCGAGGAGGTCGCGCGGGTGAACCATCCGCGCGAGGAATTCGGTCACCGCTCGGAAACTCGGTTGCTGTTGCTCCGGCACGTCGCGGTCGATTCGGTCGCGGCATTCCTGGAGCACCAACTCCGGCGGGCCATCGATCTGCGTGAGCGGTATCCAGGGAATCAGGCCCACATCGTTTGTGGCCAGGAGGTCGGCCGCCTTCAGCGTCCACAGTTCGATCACCTTCCAGCCGGCCGTCACCTTCGCCGTGCCGAGTTCGCTCGTCTCGGTTCGATTGGGCCCCGTCCGCAC
>JANLUE010000113.1:0-3202 GCA_031363325.1 Gemmataceae bacterium | reverse complement strand
CTTCGCCATCTTGCCCTGGGCTCAAAAATCTCAGACCGTCGGTCTGAAAACCATTTCCGTTGCCACCCCGAATTCCCCGGCTCGCCCAATCGCAACTATTCCACGTTCAACTTCTCCAGGAACCCGTCCAGCTCGCGGCGTTGCTTTTTCTCGTCGGCCGCCCTGTCGGCGATCTTGCCTTGCACTTTCTCGAGGGCCGTTTCCTGGGTGCCGAGCTTGCCTTCGTAACGCTTGTAGAGTTCGCCGTTCTGCGGCAGCTTCTCCATCGTCGTGCGCAGGCGGACTTGTTCTTCCGTGATTTCCTTCATTTCACCACGAAGTTCCTTGAGCGTCGCCGACGACGATTCGAGGGCGGTTCGCATCTCAAGCGCTCGCTTCAAGCTCGCCTTGACCGCGTCCTGGATCGCGGCGGCGGCGAGGATCGTTTTAGACCGTTCCTCGTTGATGTCCGCGACGAGTTCTTTCTTCGGGACGATGCGTTGCTCGCTGACCGGCGACCGCTGCACTGCTCCAGCCGCGACCTTGGCAGTGACCTGGCAGCAGCGCACGTCGCGGGCCTCGGCGGCGGCCGTCCAGTTGGGCCGAACCGGATGCTCGATCGTAAACGTTCGCTCCCCCTCGGCTCGATTGCGAATCACGTACGTGACCATCTCGACTTCCTTGGCCGACGAGTGGAGTTCTCCCTTCACGAATCGGCCGCTCACGATCAATTCGGGCTCCGTCTTGCGAACCTGCCACAACTCGAAGCCGAGTTCGGTGACGAATCGCTGGGCCGGTCCGTCGTCCTCGCCCGGCTTCGCGGTCGTGTAGCCGGCGAGCGTTTGCAAGGCGAACGTCTCGGGCTTGGCCACGCGTTGTTCTTCGATCACCGTGTACGACTTCGTTTCGCCCTTCTTCAATTCCAATTTGAATCGATAACGATTCGACATCGGCTTCGTGGGCTTCACGTCGCCGATCAGCATGCGCTCGGTCGGCACGTTGTGTTCGAGCCACACGATCCGATCCTCGTCGGCTTGATTTCGGAAGAAGTACGTCGTCGTTCGGCGATCCTTGTGCGTGACTTGCAAGGCGTCCGGCTTCGCGACCTGGAGCAGGAACGATTCCTCCGGAGTCCGCTTGCTGTCGGTCCAAACGTCGAGGCCGAGCGACGTGGCGAACCCGCTCCAGTCGGCCTGCTTGGTGACCGCGAACGGATCGACGCGCGGCAACTCTTCGCTGACCTCGTACTTCACCGTGTCGCCCGCCTTCACGTCGACTTCGAAGCGATACAGGTCCGTCGTCAGCTCGGCCGGCTTCTCCGGCTTCACCAGTTTCCAGCCCGCGCGGATCGGCTGTTCGAGCACGACCTTGCGGTTTTCCGGCGAGCGGTTGACGATCACGTAGGTCCGGGTCGTGCGCAGCTTGTACTGCACGTTGAGCTGACCATTCTCCATGCGGGCGGTCATCTCGGGGCCGGGCCGAACGACATCGTAGGGCTTGATCTCGACGCCCGTATCGAGGGCGTAGCTCAGGTAGCGTTCTTCGTTCGGCTGGAGGTCGAGCAGGCGCGAGTCGCCGCTATAGGGTTGTTCGCCTTCGTAGACGGTGACCGGCCCGGACATCAGGGCCTGCTTCGTCTTGTTCTTGATCTTGAGCCCGTGCAGCGCCCGGACGGCGTGGACGCGTTCGTTGTAAATGCTGACCTTCTGGGCATCGATTTCCTCGTCGAGGATCGGCAACATGATCGATTGCTGACGCGGCAAAGAGACGCGTTGATCGATCGTGTAGCGGGCCGGTTGGCCAAGCTCGTCGGCCGCTCGGGCTCGTTCGACGAACTCCGCATCTACGTTCACGAGGGCGCTGCCGAGTTGCTGTGCCTGCGCGCGGGCGTTGCCTTTCGGATCGTTCTTGTTTTGTTCCGCGTTCCGGCGTTGTTGCATCTGGTCGTAGTTCAGCCGACCGCCGTTGTTGTCGACCTGCAAGCCTTTTTCGTTCAGGTAGCGATTGTTGAACGAGTTGATGCCGGCCTGACCCTGGCCAAATTGACCGAGTTGGCCGCCCCCGAAGCCTTGTCCGTTCGGAGCGAAATTGAACTGACCGTTCATCGGATTCATCTGAATGCTGTTGCCGACGTTCTGGTTCGGAAGGCCGCCCCCCTGTCCTCCGAGTCCGCCGCCGAATCCAGCCCCACCCTGGACGCCGAAGCCGGGGATGTTGATCGCCGAGTTCGTGATTGGCCCGCCGTAGGTCGGCGGACGGAGCGAGGCGAACAGGGCGGGCTCGACCGTCGGCCGCGGAATGAACAGCGGCGGGTACAGGTCCATCTGGAACGAGATCGGCCGACTCGAGACGAGAGTCAGCTTCACGTCGGCCCAGTCTTCGTCGCTCGTGTTCTCGACGTTCGCCCAGGCCTGGAGCCGCCACTTGCCGTCGTCCGCTTTCACGAGGCGATAGCTCGTTTTCCAGATCGGGTTCTCGACGACGTAGCCGACTTTCACTTCGCGCTTGCCTTCCCCCTTGAAGCCGAGGTGCACGGTCTTCTTCAAGCTGTCGTGCCCGACGGCCACGACTTCGAGGGCCCGACGGAATTCGTTCTCGACCGTCGGGTTCAAGAATCGAATTCGTTGAACGCTCGAGAGGGGCACGCTGCGCAGGCCCTCGGCGCAGGCGAGATTGAGCATCTCCGTTTCGGTTGCGGTCGGCGCGGTCGGGCTGTGCGGCCGATGGGTCGTCTCCATGCCGATGATCGTGCCGGTCAGGCTGCCGGGCAACCCCGTGATGTTCGGGTTGTTCGTCTGCAGAGTCGCTTCGACCTTCTGGCCGCGCATCTGGTTCAGGATCTGCCCGAACGACGGGTTCGTGCTCAGGTCGATCGCGAAGCTCTTGAGCGTCTTCTCGATCGGCTCCTGACTGTCGTAACGAAGCGGAACGTTCTTGCCCTTGCTATCGTGGACGATCAAGCTCTTGATGAGATCGTTGATGTCCGCCGCCGAGAATTGCAGATCGATCCGAGCGTCGCCTTCGACTTCGCCGGAGCGATTGAAGTAGCCGACACCGGAATTGAACAGCACGACTTGCGTGATCGGCAGGCGCTGAGCCGGCTTGAGCTGGCCGTTGCCGTTGGGAACCTCTTCGCCGGCCGGCTGGGCGGGCTTCGGGTCGGCCCGGAGGCCTTCGCCGCGATAGGCAACGATGCCAGCGGTGGCCAGGGCCGTCAGGAACA
>JANLUE010000090.1:0-2847 GCA_031363325.1 Gemmataceae bacterium | reverse complement strand
GACTTTCAGGATCACGTCGTTCGCGCGCAGGCCGGCGCTGGCGGCCGGGGTCTCGGGATAGACCGTTTCAACCAGGGCCCCCTGGGCCTTGTCCAGGCCGAGCTTGATCGCGTCGGCCCCTTCGATCGCTTGCGCGAGTTGTACGCCGAGGTATCCCCGCGACACGCTGCCGCGTTCAACGAGTTGCTTCGAGACGCGCTTCACCAGGTTGATCGGGATGGCGAACGCCACGCCGCTGTTGCTCCCCGAGTGCGAGGCGATGGCCGTGTTGATCCCGACCACTTCGCCGTCGAGGTTCACGAGTGGGCCGCCACTCGAGCCGGGGTTGATGGCCGCGTCGGTCTGCAGGAAGTCTTTGATCCGAATCGTGCTGCCAAGGCTGACCTGGCCGCGATCGCGGGCACTGATGATCCCGTGCGTGACCGTGCGGCTCAGGCCAAACGGCGAGCCGAAGGCCAGAACCCAATTTCCCTCGCGGGCTCGATCGCTGTCGGCAATGACTGCCGGCACGAGCCCTTCCGTATCGACTTTCAACACCGCGATGTCCGATTCCGGATCAGTCCAGACCTGCGTCGGTCGAAGGATTCGATCGTTGGCGAGGTGCACCGTGATCTGTTCCGGCTTGGCCCCGGCGACCACGTGGTTGTTCGTTACGATGACCGGTCCGCGCGCCGGGTCGAATTGCAAAACGACGCCCGAACCGGATTCTTCGGTCGGTTTCGTTTTGCCAGGAGGCGGGGCCTTGATGGCTTCGACCGAGACGACGCTCGGGGCCATTTGTCGAATGACGGCCTCGAAGCGTTCGCTGAGTTGGCCCGGTGTGGCGGCCGCGTAGTTCGACGTAGCCGCTGGAGGGGCCGGTCGGTTCTGGGCGGTGAGAGAATCGACTTTTTGAAGCGCGATCGCTCCGGCCAGGCCGCCAGCGAACGCACAGCCGCCAAGGAACAGCGTTTTCACGGATGTCATCGAGGTGTCGCCGCGAGGTTGGAAAGGGCGGGTACGCCGGATCAAAGGTGTCACACAGGATGTCAAGCCGGCGTCCCGCCGATTGAGCAACGGCCTCTCGACCGTTGCCCGCCTGAACTTTAGGGAATCAGTAAAGAGGGCGCGATGCGGAACAGTCGGATTGACCGGAAGAAAGGGCAGATTCGCGCGTCACAAAACGCATAAGGCCCGCCGTCGGAACTCCGAACGGCGGGCCTGGGGGTTTCAGTATGTCTGGGCGGGTTCGACTCGGCTTACTTGCTGTAATCCATTTCCAGGTCGGCCAGCCGGGCTTCGCGGTCTTCGCCGACTCCATCCATGATGCCTTCCCAACTCGCGCCGCGGCGATCGGCCAACCAGTTGGCGTCGTTCTCCGCTTCACGCTGGCACTTGATGCACAGCGTGCTGTACGGCAGGATGTTCATGCGCGCGACCGGAATCTTGGTGCCGCAACCTTCGCACAGGCCATAGGTGCCTTGCTTCAGTCGAAGCAGGGCTCGTTCGACCTGGTTGAGTTCTCGGGCTTCGAGTTCCGCCAGCTGGCTCGATAGCTCATCGCCGGAGTGGTCGAAAGCCGCGTCGGCCGCATCGCCGGTCGCCGACTTCGAGCGGGCATGGCCGAGGTCCGCGAGCTCGGTGCCGAGTCGCTTCCGCAATTCGGCTCGTCGAGCCGAAAGGGTCTTGTTGAGTCGAAGGAGTGCGTCGCGTCGGGCCATGGTACACCGCCTTTCGGCGTTTCCCCGGCCTTCGCCGAGGAGCTTGTAAAACCGGGTGACCCAAAGCGGGCTGGCCGGTCCGTAGTTTGAAAATCCTTGATCGAGGGCGAATATCGGTTGAGGCTTGCAAGCAATATAGATGCCAAATCAAGCCACTGTTTCTTCGCTGACTGGTTGGATACATTTCATTCCGACCGGTAGCCGAAAACTCCGTCCACAGCGCGGGCTCACCCTGTACGAACGTATTCAATTCCAGCCACCGATACGGACACATTCCCTTAGAGAGGGTTCGCGTCCCCCGGATGCCTAATTCGACGCGGCCCGCCCGCTTCTTGCTCCAATCTTGCGACGAATGCCGGAACTCCGTCGAGCGAAATCGAACGGCCTGCTCACCCAACTGTCTGCTAATTCGACACTTGAGCCGGACTTTGGCCGATCGGCCCACCTGGTAAAGTCTGCCGTCCGGGAAACTTGCGGGGTGAACCTTTCGCCTTCGTTCCACGCTCCAATAAACAGCACTGGCCGGATACCGTTTGCGCGGCTATCAATGAGGAGTAGCTTGCTGCTCTTTCGAGCCCAAACGGCCGGGAGGCGAGTTTGTCGACGTTGCTCAGCAAAAAAACCGACTACGCCCTACTGATCCTCTCGCACCTTCACGAGCGGGCCGGTGCGGACTCGGCACGTGAAATCGCTGAGAGATTTGGCCTCAGTAAGGCGTTCCTCTCCAACATCTTGAAGGAACTTTGCCAGCGGGGTTTCCTCGTGAGCCATCGTGGCGTGAAGGGGGGCTATGGCCTCGCTCGCCCGACCGATCGGATCAACCTGGCCGAGTTACTCCAGGCGATGGAAGACGGTTGGAAGTTAACGACCTGCGCCGATCAGGGCGACGACCAACCGCACGATTGCACGGTCCACGACCTGTGCCCGATCCGTGGACCGTTGAACGAGATTCACCGTCGCTTGCTCGAATCGCTTCAGGCGGTTACGCTCGCCGACGTGTTTCGCTCGAACTCGACGGCCACGACGTTCCAGCCCGTGTTGACGATCTTGAAACAACCCCGCCCCGAGCGGGTCGAACTACCGGAAATCACCGCGTGAGCGCCACCATGGTCCAGACTCCGATTTACATGGACAACAACTCGACGAC
>JANLUE010000040.1:0-6869 GCA_031363325.1 Gemmataceae bacterium | reverse complement strand
GCTCGATCCGCCACCGAGCCCGGCCGCCCACGGAATCCGCTTCGTCAGGCCGATCCGGGCACCGCGAGAACATCCCGTCGCTTCCGCCAACTGCCGGGCCGCCTTCACGATCAAGTTGTCCGGCCCGATGGTCAGGGCCGGGTCGTCACACGTTAGGCTCACTTCGTCGGCCGGCTCGAACGTCAGTTCGTCGCACAGGTCGATCGCCAACATCAGGGTGGCGATTTCGTGAAACCCGTCTGGCCGTTTTCCCAACACCTCCAAGAACAAGTTCACCTTCGCCGGGGCCGCGGCGCGCAACGGACCGGCACCCGCGGGTCGCAGAATCATTGGCGGACACGACGATCGAAATCGGGGGTGTCCCGTCCATGGGTTTGCAACGACATGTGTCCCGAACCGTCCCTGGTTGGGGTTGACCGTTTGTGGGCGTGGGCGAGTGGGCGATTTGCTCGGTCAGATCCCGGGGTGCAAATCAAGTCAGCGCGAGGATATTACCCATTCGCCTCAGTTGCCGTCAAGTGCGACTTTAGCAACTTTGGACAGATTTCCGAAAATTAGATTGTCGAGACCGATTTTGGGTCGCTACGCCCCGCGTTCATCGTGCAGGCCAAACGGAAGTGACTTGCGGAACCAGCGATTCCATTGACGGCTCAAGCGCGAGGGAATCGCCGGGATTCGGCCGAACATCCCGAGGCAACGCGTCCACGCCAGCGATCGATACGGGGGCAGGCAACGATTCGACGCGTACTTGATCGGGTCCATGGCCGAGCCAAACGGCCGGTGTTGCCAGTCGCGGACCGGGCGACTCCACTTGGCGAGGACGCTGGGTGCCAACCAGGGCGGGAGGTTCGACATCCATGCTTCCAGACTTGGATCGTTGAACCGGGCACCGAGTAAATGTCCGGCGAGTCCGACCCAGGCCTTGATCCAGGCGGCGCGGGCCGGATGGCCGCGCAGGCACTCGTCCCGTCGGGCGATTGCGCCAGCCCCAGGATCGGCCCGCCATGGTGCAGCCGGTCGGTGCCCAGGCGCGCGATCGCACGCGGCGGCAAGGCGTCGCCGAGCCGATCGACCACGGGCGTGGCTGAGGCCTCCGGGGACTTCGCGACGGGGCGGTCGACCGGGGGGAGTTGCGCCG
Source organism: Gemmataceae bacterium (assembly GCA_031363325.1). Taxonomy (GTDB): domain Bacteria; phylum Planctomycetota; class Planctomycetia; order Gemmatales; family Gemmataceae; genus SIAJ01. The sequence goes on along the minus strand of JANLUE010000040.1, from coordinate 5,731 downwards.
GCGCCATTGTGACCGCGACGCTTACGCCAACCAAGACGGCGAGCGCGAGGCCGAGCGCGACCGGCCCGCGCCCGGCCGAGCGCACCAGTTCCGCCGCGAGTGGCGACAGCGCGTCCGAGACGGCGGCTCGAGCGGCTCGCGGCCGCCAGGGCGGAGAGGGCGGCCAACACGCACGGTCCGGCGAAGCCCCGGCGAGCGAGCCGAGTCGCCAGTTGAGCCCGACCTTCGTCGAGTCGGCGTTTCAACGTGCTAACCGAACAGCCGAGCCGACGGGCGGCGACCTCATGGGCCGCCCCGTCCCAGTAAGTGAGCAAGAGCGGAACGCGCACGGCCTCGGGCAGGCGGGCCAATTCGTCGGCGACGACGGCGCGGACTTCGCGGAAGGTGAGCTCGGCAAGCGGATCGGGTTCGGACGTTGGCGAGGAGGGAGGCGCGTTGCGTTCGTGCCGGGCGGCGGCCGTCCGGGCCTTGAGCGCCAGTCGTCGGGCGGTCTCGAACAGCCAGCCGGCGACGGACTCGCGGCCGATCAAACCACCGGCCTTCTTCGCGAGCAGCGCGAACGCCGCCTGGGTGACGTCCTCGGACTGGGCCGGCGCGACCTCGCCAGCCGCGGCCCGGACCAGCGCCGAGTGCCGGCATACCAGTTCGGCGAACGCCCGGTCGTCCCGGGTTCGCGCGAACGCCGTCAGCAGGTCGCGGTCGCTGGCGGTCGTCGGCCGGACCGCGAGCAACGATTGCCGAATGTTCGCGAGGCCAGCCATGTCGAAACTCCGGGCACCAGTTTACCCGATCTGCCCGGCCAACGGGCGCGCGGTTCACGAAATCTCGAATTCCTCGCCCTCGCCGCTCGAAATCGCCCCGCCCGCGCCCGCCAGTCCACATTGACACGCCCGGCCAGGTTGCGTACCTTCCCGCCCTGATGTTGTTCAGCACCGCCAACTTCCTGGGCTTTTACCTGATCGCCTTCGCGGTCTATTGGTCCGTTGGCCGACATCGCGCTCGACTGATCTGGCTGATGGCCGCGAGCGCCTGGTTCTACATGAGCTGGAGCCCCTGGTTCCTCCTGCTCATTCTCGGATCGACATCCGTTGATTACTTGGTGGCCCTGCGGCTGGAGCGCGTGAGGGGCTCGTCCGCCCGGAAGTGGCTCGTCGCACTGAGCGTGAGCATAAACCTGGGGGTGTTGGCGTACTTCAAGTACGTCGCGTTCTTTCTCGATGCGGCCCGCGGCGCGACCCACTGGCTCGGTTGGGACGTGCCGATCCCGATCGCCAAACAGTTCCTGCCGCTCGGCCTCTCGTTCTACACGTTTGAGGCGATCAGCTATGCGGTCGATGTCTATCGCGGCCGTGTTCGGGCGGTTCGCAATCCGTTCGACTACGCGGTCTATATTCTGTTCTTCCCGCACCTCGTCGCCGGACCGATCGTTCGGCCGGCCGAGTTCCTGCCACAACTGGCACGGCCCAAGCGCTTCGACTGGGCCCGCTGCCACGCCGGCGGGCAACTGTTTCTGTGCGGGTTGTTCAAGAAGATCGTGCTGGCCGACAACGTGGCCCAGTGCATCGACCCGGTGTTCGCCGACCCCGGCCGCTTCGACAGTCTGACGCTGTGGCTCGCGGTCCTCGGCTACGCGGTCCAGATTTACGGCGACTTCTCCGGCTACACGGACATGGCCCTTGGGATCGCGCACACGTTCGGCTTCAAGCTGCCGAACAATTTCAACGCCCCCTATCTGGCCGCGTCGCCCTCGGACTTCTGGCGGCGCTGGCACATCAGTTTGTCGCGTTGGCTCCGCGACTACCTGTACATCCCGCTCGGCGGCAATCGCCACGGGCCAACGCGAACGACGATCAACCTGTTCGCCACGATGGTCCTCGGCGGGCTGTGGCACGGGGCGAACTGGACGTTCGTCGTTTGGGGGACGTACCACGGGGTGTTGCTGGCCGTCCAGCGCCTGATCCCCGCCTCGTGGAATCGACCGATGCTGCGGCCACTCGGCGGGTTGCTCACGCTACTCGCCGTTTGCGTCGGTTGGGTGTTCTTCCGGGCGCAATCGCTCGGCGACGTCGGAACGATCTTGCGTGGCCTGGTGATACCGACGGCAGGCGAGGGACTGCTCGGCGATGGGTCGGCGGTCGTGTTGGCCGCGATCATCGCGACCTTGGTCGGTCAAGCGATCGGCCAGTGGAAGGGTTGGCCGCGACTGATGTTCCGCGTGCCGGCACCGATCGTCGGGGCCCTCGTCGCCCTCGGGATCACGATCGTGCTGTTGCTCACGCCCGGCGAGGGCAAGACGTTCATCTATTTCAACTTCTGAGGCGACCCGTCATGTGTTCCCGACGAACCGCCTTCACGCGCCGGTCTCGCGCGGCCGTCGTTTGGACGATCGGCCTGTTCCTTTTGGGGCAATTCGCGCTCGGCCTCGTGCTCGACTATGCCACGCCGCTCACACGGTTCCCGAGTGCCCGCGCGGTCCTGGAGTTTACCGCGAAAGAACCGAGCCCGCCAGCGGTCGTGTTCCTCGGCTCGTCCCGGACCGGGGCGGCGATCCATCCGGCCGAAATGAACGCGCTCCTGGCGACGGAAGTGCGTCGCGATCCCGCCCCGCGGGTGATCAACGCGGCCGCCCCCGGCGGCGACGCGATCTCGGCCGAGTTCGTATTGAACCGACTGCTCGACTCGGGCGTGAAGCCGGAACTGGTCGTGATGGAAGTTTGGCCGGAAGCGTTCAACGCGCGTAGCCCGTTCCTGATTCAACATGTCGTGCGCCAGTTCAATTGGGAAGATGTGCCCAGCCAGGCCGTCCCGGCCACGCGGGCGAAAGCGGGCCGGCTGTTCGCGCAAGCTCGACTCGTGCCTGGCTACACGCACCGCAGGCAAATCGTCCGCGACGTGAAGATGTGGGCGATCGAACTGCTTCGCCGCGAGCCCGCGAGTCATCGCCCGCCGACGGACAAGCTGGCGGCTGGCCCCCTCGATTGGGACGACGTGATTCGCGCGGCCGCCCCTGGCCCGGAGTCGGATCTCACGGAACTGAGCCAAGTCGGCGCGCGCGAAACGGTCCGCAAGTGGCTCACGCCGTATCAACTCGCTGGCCCGGCGACGGAAGCCCTTGAACGAATCCTAACTCGCTGCCGGGCCGAAGGTATTCGCGTCCTGCTGGTCGACATGCCAGCCTGTTCAGCCCATCGCGACGAGTACACGCCCGAGATTCGCGCGCAGTTCACTCGATTCATCGATCGCCTAACGATCGACCACGGCTGCCGATTCGTCGCGGTGAACGACTGGCTCCCCGATTCGCAATACATCGACGCCCTCCACGTGAGCCACGAAGGCGGGCGAGAGTTCACGCGGCGATTCACGCGCGACGTGGTGGTGGAGGCTCTGCAGAAGTAATACATGGATCAGGCGACGCCCCTCGGGCGATGACACCGACACGGGACGAGCCGCCCAGCATCACATTGCGAATTCAACCATGACCCGCCACTCGCTGCTCGCGTTCCTGCTTGCCTCTTGTGTCCACGCTGCGCCGCCGAACATCGTCGTGATCCTGACCGACGATCAGGGCTACGGCGATCTGTCGTGCAACGGCAACCCGATCCTGAAGACGCCGAACATCGATCGGCTTCATGCCGAGGGTGTTCGTTTCACGGACTTTCACGTCAGCCCCACGTGCTCGCCAACGCGCTCGGCGATCCTCACGGGCCGACACGAGTTTCGCAACGGCATCACGCACACGATCCACGAGCGCGAGCGCCTCACGTTGAAGGCGACCACGCTCGCCGAGGTTCTGAAGTCGGCCGGCTACACGACGGGGGTCTTCGGCAAGTGGCATCTCGGCGACGAGGACGCCTATCAACCCGGTCGCCGCGGGTTCGACGAAGTGTTCATTCACGGGGCCGGCGGCATCGGCCAAACGTACCCCGGCTCGTGTGGCGACGCGCCGGGCAACAAATACTTCGACCCGGTCATTCGCCACAACGGCACGTTCGAGAAAACGGACGGCTACTGCACCGATGTATTCTTTAAACAAGCGATTCGCTGGATCGATGGCGTGAAGGGGAAGCCGTTCTTCTGTTTCGTCACGCCGAACGCGCCGCACGGCCCGTTGCACGTTCGACCCGAGGACGAGCAACGTTACGCGGACCAGGTGAAGTCGCGCGACGTCGCCAAGTTCTTCGGCATGATCGCGAACATCGACGACAACGTCGGCCGCTTGCTGGCTCGCCTGAAGGAGACCGATCGCGACCGCGACACGCTCGTGCTTTTCATGAACGACAACGGCGGAACGGTCGGCGTGCCGATCTTCAACGCCGGCATGCGCGGTTCCAAGGTGACGCCGTGGCTCGGTGGCACGCGGGCATCGTCGCTGTGGCGCTGGCCCGGCACGCTGAAGCCGGCCGACGTGAAGTCCTTGTGCGCGCACATCGACGTTTTCCCGACGCTGGCCGAACTCGCGGGCGCGAAGCTTCCCGAAGGACAGATTGAAGGCCGAAGCCTCGTGCCATTGCTCCGGGACCCGAAGGCGGACTGGCCCGATCGAACGCTGTTCACGCACGTCGGCCGTTGGGAGAAAGGCTCCGACCCGGCGGACGCGAAGTACGCCCACTGCTCGGTCCGCACGCCGCGCTGGCACCTCGTGAACGTCGCCCCCAAGGGAGCGAAGGCCTGGCAACTCTTCGAAGTGTCGGCCGACCCCGGCGAGGCGACCGACCTCGCGGCCAAACACCCGGAAGTCGTTCGCAAACTCGACGCGCAGTACGACGTGTGGTGGAACTCGGTCCAGCCACAACTCGTCAACGAGTCGGCCGTCGGTCCGAAGGTGAATCCCTATCACACCGCGTACTGGAACCAGTACAACGGCCCGGGGCCGAACAAGGTGGGGCCGAAGTGAGATTCGGAGAAAGTCGAAGAATTGTTCCTGTGGGCGTTCGCCCGCAAGCCAACGGACGACGACATGAAAGCGGCCTTGACGCACATTCAGAAGCACAAGGCGCAAAAGAAAGTGGCGTACGAAAACATCATCTGGGCGCTGTTGAATACGAAGGAATTCGTGTTCAATCAGTAACAGTTGGTGCGCGACAATCGAATGGTCGCCAGTCACCTTCGCGGCGACTGGCGACCATTCGGCGGCAGGTAAGTTGCGTCGATTTGCTGATCTGTGGAGTTGACGACCTCGATCACCCCGTCGAATATCCGCTTCGTGTTGGCCAAGCGGCGAGTATGAGCCGTCCACTCAAAGAGCTTTGAATAGCCCGTATATGGCCCAAACGAACGCCCAGTATTGAATCGGAATGAAGAACAAGGTGTGGCCACCGCCGGTGCGCATTGCGATTTCCTGTCCGCTCGGTTGATCGACAAACCGGAGTGTCTCCGTGCGGTTCATCCACACGCCCAGTGGCCACAAAACGGCCGCGCCCAACAAGCCTCCAATTCCAAATCCAATTTCTTCGGCACGCCTTTCAGCCAGTAGACGTTCGTCGTCCCGCGCGCGTTTGTCCGCTTTCGCCTTCATCGGATCGTCGACGGGACTATCGTTTTCCGGGTCCACTGGGCGATGAACCGCAAGCGGCTCCCTGGGCTTTAACAGCGACTGAGCGATGAGAATGAAAGCGATTGGAATTACCAGCCCGAGAATTCCCCAACGCGCCCAGATAATCATCGCCCGACTCCGTGGGGTGAGGCAGCGTCACTTCGATCGACGTTGATTGCGTTGAGTTTACACACGAGC
>JANLUE010000036.1:0-6184 GCA_031363325.1 Gemmataceae bacterium | reverse complement strand
CCGACTCGCGGAGCGAGTCGGCCACGATTTCTCTTTACTGGCTCAACGTCAGTGTCGCCCCCAGCACTTTGCCGATCTGCTCCTTCGTCTCTTCGAGATGCGCCCGCAGCGTGTCGTCCGGGGGGCTCTTCTTGTCGGCGAGCGCTGTTTCGATTCGCTTGCCGAGGTCGCGCAGGTGCATCCGGGCCAGGCTTCGCGCGTCCGGCACCGTGCCGCGCAACACCAATCGAGTCAGTTCGGAAACGTAAGAACGTTGCAGGTTGCGCCGCAGCACGCTCGTCTTTTCCGTCGCGACCCTGTCGCCGTTCGGCAGGTCGGCGAACGTCGAGTCGGTCAGCGTTCGGAACACCTCGGCGATCTGCAACGGCTGATCCTTGTCCGCCTTCGTCGCCAGATCTTGCATCCGCGCCAGCGTGCGGTCCTGGAGCATTGTCCGGAGGCACACTTGCTGAATGCCGAGGATTCTCGCGTTGAGCGGGAAGTTCGTTCCCGAGAGCAACGCCATTTCATTCCCCCAGTGCATCCAGCGATCGGCCGCGAGCTTGCGCAACACGTCGGGCGGGAAGTTGAACGGCCTGTCGGTCAGGATGCGTTCCTGCAAGAACTTCAGTGCGTCGCGTTGTTTGGCGGCCGGCACCGGGACGAACGGGTCGCGGCCATCGGCGTCTCCCTTGTGGTCCCGATGAATGAACTCGCCGCCCACGTGATTCGCCACCAGGAACGACGCGTTGCCATACTGCTGAAGCATGACGCCGAACGCCACGCGGGCCCGCTGATATCCTTCGCCCTTTTCAACCACGCGATCGGCGAGTCCCTTCATCAACTCCTCGGCCAGGGCCATTCGGTCCATCGCGAACTTCATCGGGTCCGAGCCGAGGTCCCACTGATTGATCGACGGGTCGGCCGAGGTCAGCAAGTCTTCATCCGTGCCGTAGTCGAGTCCCGGTTGTGCGCCGCGTGAGGCGATCTTGCCGAGTTCCTCGCGTTCGCCATCGGTCCCGCCCGAGAGCGGCTTGTAGCCGTACTCGATCGCCCAATAGTCGTACGGCCCGAGCGTCGACGTGAAATAGTCCCCCTGTTTCACGCCCTTCGGTGCCAGGTTCGCCGGATTGTAGTCCATCACGCTGCCGACGAGCCCTTGCTTGCGCGTGATCGCCAGGTCGTGGAGCTGATCGTTCTTGAGCATCGTGCTCGCCTTGAAGTTGTGCCGCAAGCCGAGCGTGTGGCCGACTTCGTGCATCACGGTTTCCTTCACCGCTTGCTGGATCATTTCGTCGGAAAGCTTGTCGCCCGGCTTCAACTCCGCTCGGGTGGCCATCGCCGCGAGGGCGAGGCCGAGTTCGGTTTGCTTTTGCGAGGCGCATTGACACAGGCCCGAGCGCAACGCCTGAAGTTGGGCACGTTGGGCCGCGTATGGATCATTCGATTTATCGTTCCAACTACCGGCCATTCGGCTCGCGCCGATCGGGATCGACCAGCCCTTGCGGGCCGCCTCGATCGGGCTATCCGGCTCGGCCGTGATTCCGGCCTCGGATCGATAGAGTTGCTGATCGCGCTTGTAGAAACGCACCATGCTCGCGTCGAACACGATGTCCGCGTCGATGATCTCGCCGGTCAGGGGGTTCGCACGCGACGGGCCCATCGCGTAGCTGATGTCCGTCGTGATCCAGCGAAACGTGCTGTAGTTCACGTCTTCCGGGTCGAAGTCCTCCGCTTCCTGTTGGCGAACTTCGATCGCGTCGCGGAAGCCGATCTTCTCGAACGCCTTGTTCCATTCGAGGATTCCCTCGCGAACCGACGCCCGGTATTCGTCCGGCACCGACTTCTCGATCCAGAACACGATCTTCTTTTTGGGCGGCACAAGCTTGCCGCCTTCCTTCCAGGTCGAACCATCGGCCCGTTCGAGCCGCCAGCGGTTCACATAGCGGACGAACGACGTGTCCTTGCTCTCACTGCCGAAGTCCTTGAGCGCCGTCAAAAAATAGCCCACCCGGTCGTCGGCATGGCGCGGCGTGTAGCCGAACTCCGGCAGCTCGACGAGCCCGTACTGAATGATGACCGTGTTGCCGCGTCGATCGATGACCGAATCGTCCGAGGGGCCGTTGGCGAAGACGGCCGCGACTTGCAGTTCGACGTTCTTCGGGAACGCCTTCACCTTGTGCCACGCGGTGCGATTGCCGTCGAGGAAGCCGAACGACAGGTCCGCGAAGTTCGAGAAAAAGATCTCGTTGAAATCGAGCAGGACGGATTGCTTGATTGGATGGATCGACTTGATCCGCAGGGCGAGCAAGACGGAATCCGTGTACGTCGTCTCGACGGCGCGGGCGAGCGGGCCGCTGCCGGTCTTGAAGCGAACGTTCTTGCGGACGAGATGGACCTTATCGCCGACCCGCTTGAACATCACGACCCATTGTTCGTCCGAGTTGAGCGTGTGCCCGGCCTGGTCCATGCCGCCGCGGGCGAGCGAGACGGCACACAGGAATGGCCGATCGAACTGGAATGGCTGGATCTCGGCGAGAACGTGATCGTCCTTCTGATGAAGCCGGAAGAGCCCTTCGGTTGTTTTGGCCCCGGCGGTGACCTTGTCGAATTCCTCGAACTTGGGGTTCTGGGCGAAGGTCGGCACGGTGGCAATGCAAAGTGCGGCCAGCGCGAGCCAGCCAACGGGACGAGTCATGGGGTGCGTCCTCGGGGTGAACGGAATCTCGTTAGGCTAGCGGAGTCCGGCCGTGTGGAACAAGCCGGATGCTCGGGATTTGCGGCCTGGGCAAAGTGGACGGGCGGAATAAACGGACGCGAGTCAGCTCAAGAGATTCGTCCGCGGCGACCCGTCAAGGCGGCCGCGAAAATACGCATGAACACATGTCAAGAACGTGGCTCCGATATTTCTCGGGAGGATTTCCGAATGTAGGCGCGTCTCTTGGTAGACAAACTTCAGGTGGCCGATGATTCCCTTGCCGCAACTCCTCTCCGAATCGCGGGCTGACGAGGCCGCCACCGTCCCCGATCGCGAACTGCTTCGGCGGTTTCGGCGGGCGGGTGACGAGGCCGCGTTTGAGTTGCTTGTTTACCGGCATGGGCCGATGGTTCGGGCCGTGTGCCGGCGCTTGCTCGGCGACTCGGCCAGCGCCGACGACGCGTTTCAGGCGACGTTTGTCGCGCTTGCTCGCAAGGCCGATTCGATCCGCCATTCCGTGCCGGCCTGGTTGCACCGCGTCGCCGTTCGAGCCAGTCTCGATCTGCTGAGAAAACCCCGGTCGATCGAGCCACTTCCCGCCGTTGAACCAATCGATCCGGGGCCGGAACCGTGGCACGCGGCCGCATCTGCTGAATTGGGTCAGGCGATCGATCGAGCGATTGACGCCCTCCCGGACCGCTATCGCGAGGCGTTCGTGATGTGCGAGCTTCAGGGCCGTTCGCTCAAGGCGGCGTGCCAGGCGCTCGGCTGCCCGAGCGGCACGGTCGAGTCGCGCTCGCCGACCGGGGGTTTGTCGCGACGATCACTCTGGCCGGCTCGGCCGCAGTGCTGTCGCCGCGACTTCGGGCCATGGCGCTGAACGCCCTGCAGAATCGAACGATTGCGCCCGTGATCGCAAGCGTGGCGAGCCGGGCGGCCGCCACACCGCGTGTTCCCTTCCTGAACGGACTCGCGATTGGATTGGCCGCCGTCGCGACCTGCGTGGCGCTCGCGTTCGGTGCCGGCGATCCGCCCAAGGCCCCGCCACGCGACGGCAAGATCGAAGCGAAACGGCCCTCCGACGCGGAGGGCGTCGCCTTGCCGGACTGTGCGATCGCCCGACTCGGGTCGGCACGGTTCCGGCATTCGGGGTGGCCGTATTGCCCTCCCGTCTTCTCGCCGGATGGTCGATTGCTCGCGAGTGCCGACCAAGAAGGGGCCCGCGTCTTCGAGGTCGCCACTGGGCGAACCGTTCAACAATTCCAACTGGCGACCGGCCAGATGCCCATGGTCATTCGATTCGCTCCGGAAGGGCGACTCGTCGTCGGCGCATCCAACTATGCCCAGGTCGCGCAAGCGGTGGTCTTCGATTTGGCGACCGGCAAGCAACTCGCGGAGAAAATGTTCGCGGCGGCGAGTCCGACCTCGCAGATCTTCGTGCGCGACATCTCGCCGGACGGTCAACGGGTGCTCGTCTTGGATCATTCAAAACGTGTGTTTCTGTGGGACTTCAAGACGGCGTCCGAGGTTTGGTCGTTCGATCAGAAGGAAGGCACGGGCGCGCTCAAGTTCACCGCCGATGGTCGCCGAATCGGGTCGGCTTCGAGCCGTGAAGTCTTGTTACGGGACGCCGACAACGGAGCCGTCGTGGAGAGGTTCCGCAGCCCGGACAAGGTGTCTTGGAATGGCCATTCCGCGACCTTGTCCGGCACCGGCCGATTCGCGCTTGTCGATTCGAAGGATCAGAGCATTGCACTCCTTGATCCCGTCGAGCCGACCGGAAACAAAGTGTTGCCGGCCAATGTCGCATCGGAAGTAATGAACTTTTCTCCGGACGGGAGATTGCTCGTCGGTTGCGCGAGGTATCAGCCGACGACAGTTTGGGACTCGAAGACCGAATCGACCAGGGCCGTCGTGGCCCGACTGCCGACCTGTACGACTGCCTCGTTTTCACCTGACGGGAAATTGCTCGCGACGGACCTGAACGGAGCGATCTCGATCTGGGAAGTCGGTACTTGGAAGCGAATGCCGGTATCGGCCGACCCGACCTCGACGGTCTATCACCTTCGCATCTCGAGCGACGGACGAAATGTGTATGGCCACACGGTCGAGGGTTGGGCGGCTTGGCCAATCGTTGGTGGACCCGGTACGCGACTCACGGGATCGAATTCGTCTCGCGCGGACGGCGATGGTGATATCAGCCCAAACGGGCGATTCGCCGTCCAAGGGATGCGCGTTTACGACATCAACCGCAAGTCGGATCGCCAATTCGACGACATCTTGCGATCCGCGCGAAGCGCTCGAATTAGCACCGATGGGCGAACCGTTTCGTGTCTGCTCAACGGAGATCTCGCCGTGTTCGACGTGGCGACTCGGAATGAAATCGCTCGACGAAACGGCCCCAAGAACGGACTCACGTTCGGCTACGAGCTGTCGGAGTCGGGACGGGACATTGACTTGACCGTCACCGGCCGATTCGTCGAGAACGGTTTTGATGATCGGTCACCGCTTTACTCGGAAGTGATCGTCGCCGATCATCGCACCGGCCGGAACTGGATACTCGAACCGATGCCCTGGACAATCGGGAACGACGGCATCAAGTTCTCCCGCGATCGAAATCGTCTCCTCGTCGTAGGCAGACCGGACGGCGACTCGAATCAATCCGGGGTCGGCATCTGGGACACCAAGACGGGCCGGCAACTCGCCAGTTTTCGGCGCGATCGACTTGGTTTGGCCGACTCCGTGGCCCTCTCGGACGACGGTCGCAGCGTCGTCTTCGGTTACAGTTCGGGGATCCTGCAAGTCGGCGAGGTCGCCAGCGGCGGAATACGCGCCGAGTTTCGGCACGCCAGTCAAATCGACTCGGCCACGTTCGATGCCACGGCGAGCCGCGTCGTCGCCGCGAGCGCGGAAGCCCCGATTTATGTCTGGGACCTGATCGGGCCGGCCGAACCGTGGGATGCTGCGAAAGCGGACGCACTTTGGGTTGATCTGGCGTCGAAGGACGCGCGAGTCGCCTTCGCGGCGATTCGACGACTTCGCACGAATCCGAAAGAAGCGATTGCATTTCTTCGCGAACGGATGCACCTGTCGAAAACACCCTCCGCCGAATCCGTTGACGCCTTGATCAAAGCGCTGGACGCCGACGCTTTCGCCACGCGCGAGAAGGCGCAGAGGGAACTGATCGGACTGGCCGACCAGATCGGCCCCCGGCTCGCGGAGGCGAAGAAAGTCGCGTCGACGGAGTCTGTCGGCCGGCTCGAACAAATCATCGACTCGGCGCGCACATTGACGCCCGAACGTCTCCGCACGACTCGCGCCTGCGAAGTTCTGGAGTCGCTCGGCACGGAGGTTGCCGACGCGGTGTTGCATTCCTGGTCGGCCGGCCCCGCCGGCTCGCGGCTCGCTGTCGAGGCGAGCGAATCACTCGCTCGACGCCGTCGATAAGGTGCTACTAATTCCGGTTCAGGCTGAGGCCTGGAGTTCAAAACCTCGCCCCGCGCCGCA
>JANLUE010001525.1:0-3348 GCA_031363325.1 Gemmataceae bacterium | reverse complement strand
CCGAGGGGCTAACGCCCCCCCGGCTCGCCATTTCACTGAGCTAACGCATTTCCATTTCGAGATTTTCATGTTCGCCGAGTGGCGTGAGATCGCCCTTCGACATACCCCGCCGATGGCGGAACTCCTGGACGCGGGCAAGTTCGTGCTCGGGCCGGCGGCCGGCGCGGCGTTCATCATTTTCGCACTCGATTTACTCTGTTTCGGCAAGAAGTGTGCCGTCGGGGCGGGGTCGTGGGCCGTCCTGATCGGCTTCGGGCTCGCGAACTATCTGCGGTTGGCGTTGCCCTGGTGGCCGGACCGAACGGTGGCCGGCCCAATCATCGCCTGGCACTGGCTGGCACTTCTGTTCCTCCTGTTTCAACACGATGGCATGCTCGGTCGCGAAGGCCGGTCGTGGCCGATTTGGCTGCGACGCTTTGCAATCTGTGCCCTCGCCGCGTGGACGCTCGTACCGGCAAACATGCAGGCTCAAGGTTGGCCGACCGCGGCGTTCGGATTGCTGCTCCTGATGAGTTGGGCCGGCTGTGAGTCGTTGGCTCGCAACAACCCAGGGGGAGCGGTGCCGCTCGCGCTCGGGTCGGCCTGCCTCGGGGCCGCGTTCCTGATGGCCCACGCCCACTCGGCCCGACTGGCCGACGCACTCTCGATGCCCGGCGCAGCTTTAGTCGGCGTGGCGTTGGTCGCGATCGTCGCCAAGGTCGATGCAAGCGGCGCGTTGCCGGGACCGATCCTCCTGTTGCCGTCGCTTTTGCTCGTCGGCCAGCAATCGACGTTCAGCGAGATCCCCTGGCATGCCTTTCTGTTGGCCGCCCTGCCGCCAGTCGCGATCGGACTGTTAGCCATTCCGCCGATTTCAAAGTTGACGGGGTTCTGGCGCTGGCTGTTGTTCTGGGCTTTGTGTCTCGGCCCGACGATCGCGGCCGCGATTATCGCAGTCCAACGAGAAACCCTGATCGAAGAGTGGTGATGCGGCTCGACGTTTCAACGACCCCCGTTGTGGAAGTCTATCACGCCCTGGTCGGCATCGTGACGCCTCGGCCAATCGCCTGGGTCACGTCGGTCAATCTCGCCGGCCGGGTCAATCTGGCGCCGTTTAGCTTCTTCAACGCGTTCGGCGCGAACCCACCGGTCGTGGTGTTCTCGCCCACGCGCCGTCGCGATGGCTCGAAGAAGGACACGTTGCTCAACGTCGAGGCGACGGGCGAATTCGTGATCCATTCGGCCGTGGCCAGTCTCGCGGAGAAAATCAATCTCACCGCGACGGAAGTCCCACCGGGCGAGAGCGAAGTCGAACTGGCGGGCTTGCACATCACGCCGTCGGAAATGGTTCGGCCGCCGCGGGTGACCGAGGCCCCGGTCGCCCTCGAGTGCAAGGTGCGGCAGATCGTGCCGATCGGCGACGGGCCGATCTCGGCCAACTTGGTGATTGGCGAAATCGTGTTGATGCACATCGCGGACGACGTGTTAGATTTGAGCGGCCGCGTCGATCCGCGGAAATTGAAAACCGTGGCCCGACTCGGCGGCGACTTCTGGTGTCACACGTCGGACCTGTTCGAGCAGGCGCGACCGTAGTCCATATTCATTTCAGTGAGATCCCCAATCGAGGTTTCCCCATGACCGTCGACGAAGTGATGGTTCAACTCGAGAAGTACAGCCATCCGCCCTCGAAGAAGACGTACCTTCGTCACGGGGCCAAGGAGCCGGTCTTCGGCGTCAAGATCAGCGACCTGAAGGTCATTCAGAAGAAAGTCAAGAAAGACCACGCGCTCTCGTTGGCGCTGTACGAGACTGGCAATTCGGACGCGATGTACCTCGCCGGCCTGATCTCCGATCCCGAGAAGATGACGAAGGCCCAACTTCAGAAATGGTTGAAGCAGGCCTATTGGTACATGCTCAGCGACTTCACCGTCCCCTGGGTCGCGGCCGAGTCGCGGTTCGGGCTGGAACTTGGGCTCGAGTGGATCGACTCGCCGAAGGAATTGGTCGCGTCGGCTGGCTGGTTCACGCTCTCGTCGATCGTGGGCATCACGCCCGATGAGGAACTCGATCTCGACTTGGTCACGGAGCTTCTCGATCGGGTCGACGACAAGATCGAACTCGCCAAGAACCGCGTCCGCTACGCGATGAACGGGTTCGTGATTTCGGTCGGGACCTACGTTGAGCCGTTGCTCGCGAAGGCCAAGGCGACGGCGAAATCGATCGGCACGGTGCACGTCGATCACGGCAATACGAGCTGCAAGACGCCGAACGCCCTGGAGTACATCGAGTACGTGGCGAAGGCGGGGCGGGTCGGCAAGAAACGCAAGACCGCGATGTGCTGATATGGTAAAATGGCGTTGGCTTTTCGCGAGGGACCGAGCATGTCGATCACGGCCGAACGACCGACCCGGCGGACAATCTCCTACCCGACCTCGGACGGGCGCCCCATGGCTGAAACGGAAACGCATCGCGACTTGATGGTGGACCACATCGATGTGCTGAAGCGGTGGTTCGAGGACCGCGACGACGTGTGCGTCTCCGGAAATATGCTGATGTTTTACGAAGAGGGCAACAAGCACAAGCACGTCTCGCCGGATGTGTTCGTGGTGCACGGCATCCCGAAACGCGTCCGCGACAACTACCTCATTTGGGAGGAAGGGCGTGCCCCCAACGTTGTGTTTGAGTTCACGTCGAAATCGACGCGCTCGGAAGACACCAAAACAAAAATGGCCCTGTATCAGGACGTTCTCAAGGTTCCCGAGTACTTTCTGTTCGACCCGAGGGGCGAGTATTTGAAGCCGCGGTTCCAGGGCTATCGTCTCGTCGACGGCGAATATGTGCCAATCAAATTGACGAAGAACGGCCAGATGCGGAGCCGACAACTCGGGCTCGTTCTCGTGCCGGCCGGCGATCGACTACGATTCGTCGATCCCGCCACCGGTCGGATCTTGCCGACGACTGCGGAAAGCCGAAAGGCCGAGTCCGAAGCGCGAAAGGCCGAAACGAAGGCTCGGCGCTTGGCCGAACGTGAAACCGAGAAAGCAAGGGAACAGGTCAGCCAATTTCAGATTGAGGCCCAGGCGGCCCTTGAACGAAAGAATGCGGCCGAACGGCGCGCCGAGGCCGCGATCCGAGACGCCGAGTCAGCCGACGCACGAGCTTCGGCGGCCGAGGGGGAACTCGAACGCGTTCGCCAGTTGCTGGCGAAATTGACGGAATCCGGCGAACGATCGGCGTAGCCGAACTCGGGTCCTCGATGCACACCCCTCTCGCCGGCCTGCGAATCCTTGATGCGTCCCGCGTCCTCGCGGGGCCGTATTGCGGGCAGGTTCTCGCCGACCTCGGGGCCGACGTGTTGAAGCTCGAACG
>JANLUE010001522.1:0-2000 GCA_031363325.1 Gemmataceae bacterium | reverse complement strand
ACCACGTACTTGGCTTGCTCGGGGGTCACTTCCGGAGCAATCGGAATCGCGAGCGTGTCGTTGGCCGCGCGTTCGCTTTCCGGGAACGAACCCACGCCATGGCCCAGGTAGGCGAAGCATTTTTGGGTGTGCATCGGCACCGGGTAATACACTTCCGTGCCGATGTTGTTCGCCTTCAGATAGTCCTTCAATCCGTCTCGGTTCTGGCAGCGAATCACATATTGATTGAAAATGTGCCGCGACTCGACGACCGGGGGCGGCGTGATGACCGACCGTAGCGTGCGATTCGATTCGATCGCGTTCGTATAGAACGCGGCGTTCGCTTGCCGGGCGGCCGTCCACTGGTCGAGATACTTCAGCTTCACGGACAAGACGGCCGCGTGGATCGTGTCGATGCGGAAGTTGCCGCCCACTTCGTCGTGATAGTATTTCACGTCCGCCCCGTGGCCGCGAAGCTTCACGAGTCGTTTCGCCAGTCGCTCGTCGTTCGCCGTGCAGGCCCCGGCGTCACCAACCGCTCCAAGGTTCTTCGACGGGAAGAAAGAGAAACAGGCGATATCGCCGATCGAGCCGGCCCGTCGCCCCCGGTACTCGGAGCCGATCGCCTGGGCTCCGTCTTCAATCACCGGCAGTTTGTGCTTGCGGGCGACGGCCATGATTGGTTCCATGTCGGCACACTGGCCGAACAGATGGACCGGCATGATCGCCTTGGTTCGGGGCGTGATCGCCGCTTCGATTCGACTGGGGTCGATGTTGAAGGTCTTCGGGTCGATGTCCACGAACACGGGGCGAGCACCGAGTCGGGCGATCGAGCCGGCCGTCGCGAAGAACGTGTAGGGCGTGGTCACGATCTCGTCGCCGGCTTCGACGTCGAGGGCCATCAAGGCGACGAGCAAGGCATCCGTCCCCGAACTCATGCCGATGCCGTATTTGCAGCCGCAATAGGCGGCCACTTCGCGTTCCAACTGCGCGACTTCGGGGCCGTTGATGCAGAGCTGCGATTCGAGAACCCGGTCGATGGCCGGGCGAATCTCATCGCGCAGGGTGGCGTACTGAGCCTTGAGGTCGAGCAGCGGCACAACGGTCTTCGACATGCGGATTCATCCCAAACGAGCGGGCCGGTGTTTCTTCGGCAAACCCCGGCAACGGACCTAAATTCTACCGATTTCGCGGATTCTGAATAGGCGAACTGCGCCGTTGGAAGTCGCGTGCGCAAATTGCCCAGATTGCCAGGCCACACGGCACAACGCTCGATCGCGCTGAGTCAATCGTGCAAAGCGGTCCGGACCCGGACTTTATCGAACCCGATGGTGGCCGAGTCGTACCATTTTCGGTCGCCGGAAGAGTATGCTGTCCGGAAGGCGAACGAGTTCCCGGCGGAGCGTGGAGTGGCGCGACGGCGAATGTCGTATTGGCCTCGCGGACTCCGATCGGGACGACGACCTGACGGTGGCCATTCCGCGCGCCGCGTTCCGGGCGGCCCTGGCACGCATTGCCGCCATCTGCAACGAATTGCAACCCAATGCCATTTCGCCCTATGGGGGCCGTGGATCAATCAATCGCCCGCGAACATCGACACCGGTGATCGTGGAATTTTCGAATCGTCCGGGCGAGTTGTGGCTTCGACTGCGAAGAAGCTTCGCGGCGGACTAAAATACTCCGGCAGCTCTGCATGAACTCTCGGCGAACTTCGCTTCACTCCGGGTGAGTCGTCCCGATGCGAACTCAACTCTCTCTTCTCTGTGCGGCGTTCCCGCTCGTCGCGTGGGCCGCTCCGCCGACCAAAGAGAAGCACGCCAACTACACCGAGACCGCGAAGCTTACATTCGACGGCAAGGTCGAGAAAGCCACTTTCGAGATGATCTCCATCTCGGGCGGCGAGTTCCAGATGGGTTCTCCCGCTGCGGAATTCGGCCGACGCAAAGACGAAGGCCCGCAAGTCAAGGTTCGCCTGAAGCCATTTTGGATCGGCAAACATGAAGTGACCTGGGAGGAATACG
>JANLUE010001474.1:0-8302 GCA_031363325.1 Gemmataceae bacterium | reverse complement strand
GCTACCATCCGATGATCGGCTGCCACGACTCCAGCGTGTAAAAGCCCACGCGCCAAGCCCGTGGAACTGATTGGGATGTCAATCGCATTATCAACCGGAAGCTCGATAACGCTTCGACGCTCGCCTGGATTCGGGAATGGCATTGTCAACCGGACTGTCGACAAAAAACTCACTTCTTGCCGATCACGTCGTAGCAGAGCAATACCCCCTGATCGCGAAGGTACAGTCCGCCGTTGGCGACGACCGGGTGCGGCCAGGCGGTGATCTTACTTCGATCGGGTTGCTTGAATCGGCCCTTCTCGACGTACTTCGTCGGCGTCAGTTCGACGAGCGCCGTCTCGCCCGAGTTGTAACCGCGCGTGTAGAGGTGCCCGTCGGCCGCGCACACTGAGCTCGCGCCCACGGATCGGTCGGTCCATTTCACTTTGCCCGTCGCGAACTCGGCGCAGAACACGCTCGTCGCGTTCGAGCCGTAGAGATGTCCGTCGAACAAAACTGCCCCGCCGATGCTCGGTGCGATGTTCTTTTCGAAGTACACCTGTTTCGCTTCGACGCCATCGGTGTTCGCGACGAGTTCGACGAGCCCGCCGCCCGAGCGCGAGCCGGCCGAGAAGACCTTGTTACCTTGCACGACGGGGGTCAGGATGTTCGCGCCGAAATCGACCGTCGCCTTGTATTTCCACAGGAACTTGCCGGTCTTCGCGTCGACGCCGACGAGCCCGCCGCGCAGGAACTGAATGTACTCCTTGCCGCGTTCCGTCTCGACGGCCATGATCGACGCGTAATCCGCGATGTCGCCCTCGGGAATCTCCGTCTTCCAGACGGCTTCTCCCGTTTTCTTGTTGAGCGCCGCGAGGCTGGCGGACTTACCGCCCGGCGTGCAGATGACCAGGTCGCCATCGACGAGGACCGATTCCGAATAAGCCCAGTTGCCAACCTTGCCGCCGAAGTCCTTGACGAGGTTCTTATGCCACACGACCTTGCCGGCCGTGTCCAGGCAATTCAGTTCGCCGTCCGAAGCGAGGCAATAGAGATGATCGCCGTCCACGGTCGGGGTCGTTCGCGTGCCGGGGTACGGAGGCCCGACGTTCTTGCCGACCTTGCCAATCGCAGTCTTCCAGATCTCCTTGCCAGTCTTCTCGTCGAGGGCCAATGCCGATTCGTCGTTGCCGTTCGTCGTCTGAGTGTAGACCCGACCCGCGACGACGACCGGGGACGAATAGCCGGTCCCGATGTCCGTCGCCTTCCAGCGGAGCGCCGGGCCGTCGGCGGGCCATTCCTTTAGCAGGCCGGTGTCCTTCGAGAGGCCGGTGCGATCGGGGCCGCGCCATTGCGGCCAATCGGCACCGAGGGCCGCGGGTACAAACGCCAGCACAATCAGTATGCGCGTCATGGGTTTCCTTGCCGGAGAGAATCGTACGGTGGGCGAGTGGGCGTCAGCCACGAATGACGTTGTAGCAACGCACTTGCGGCGGGTCGTGTAGAATCGTGGGTGCCCGTTCGGAGGTGCGCGTGTTCTCGACTCGACTGGAGCACGCCGCCCGACTGGGCATCCGCAGCCTCGCGGCGCATCGCTTGCGCTCCGTCCTGACGGCGCTCGGCATAATTCTCGGGGTCGCTTCGGTCATCGTGATGTTGGCCGTCGGCGAAGCGGCGAAGGCCGAGGCGTTGCGACAACTTGAAGACCTCGGAGCGAACACGGTCCTCATCCGCAGCGTGAAGCCCCAGGACCAACCCGATAGCCGGGCCGGCGTCGACATGGCGGCCTACGGGCTCACCGACGCAGACCTTTCTCGAATCCGCACGACGATTCCAACCGTCGTGTCCGCCATGCCGGCCCGCGAGTCGCGGCGGGTCGCCCGGCATCGCGACCGCAAGTTGGACGCTCGCTTGCTCGGCGTCACCCCGGAGTTCTTCGAGCAACACAACCTGACCATCGGCCACGGTCGGGCGTTCACCGAATCGGACGAGCGCCGTTTCGAGAACGTCGCCGTCCTCGGGGCCGGCGCGGCCGACGTGCTCTTCCCGGGGCAAGACCCGGTCGGGAAAGGGATGAGCCTCGACGACGTCGATGGCCCGCGCCAGTATCGCGTCGTTGGCGTGACCGAACCGAAGACCCTGGCCGGCGCGACCGAGGCCGGTGCGAACGCGGACTTGAATCGCGTCGTGTTCATTCCGTTCGCGTCGGATCGACTTCGGTTCGGCCGTGAACTCGTGACATTCCGGAACGGCTACCAGATCGAGAAGATCGAGATCAGCCAGATCACGATCGCCGTGGCGCGAACGGAAGACGTTCGCAAGACGGCGTTGGCCATCGAGTCGCTGCTCGATCAACACCACCCGCGCAAGGACGTGACGGTCTTCGTGCCGTTGGAATTGCTTCAGAAGGCGGAGCAGACGCAGCGGCTGTTCACCATTGTTTTGGGCGCGATTGCGGGCGTGTCCTTGGTCGTTGGTGGAATCGGGATCATGAACATCATGCTCGCGACCGTCACGGAGCGAACGAAGGAAATCGGCGTTCGCCGAGCGTTGGGAGCGAAGCAACGCGACATCGCGGCGCAATTCTTGGTGGAAACGTTGATCTTGTCTTGCGGCGGCGGAATTCTCGGGGTGATCTCCGGGATCGGCCTGGCCTATCTGCTGACGTGGCTTGCCGACTTGCCAGCGATCATTCGCGTGTGGTCGCCGCTGGTCGCGTTCGGCGTCTCGGTCCTCGTCGGCCTGGTGTCGGGCCTGTACCCCGCCCGCCGCGCGGCGCAGCTCGACCCGGTCGAGGCGTTGCGGCACCAGTGAGCCAGATTCGGGAATAAGTCGGTATCCGGTGCATCATCAATGCGAGCCCGGAGCGATCACATGCGTCGACGAGCGACCGGCTGTTTCGGTGTTGCGGCCACCTTGGTGATTGCGGTTGTGCTTGTTCGAATGGGGCTGCGCCATCGTGTCGTCGAACTCGCCGAGATGCCAGACGCGGGTGGCTTCCTTTCGATGGGTCTATGGCCGCTTGCAAGCAACGATCAGTTCCTCGTCCTGAATCGTGGCTCCAATCAATTGCAACGGTCCGATCTGTCGCTGACAATCACCGCTTCAATTCCAGCCCCGTCGGAGGCGATCTGCTTGGTCGCAAGTCGCGACCTATCAATCGCAGTCGTTCTTGAGTATCGCGGTTTTTCCATCATCAACACTCGAACCAAGGAGAAGAAATTTCACGCATTGGAGAAGATGTCCACGGAAGCCTTTCTCTCTTCGGATGGCACTCGACTCTGGATTGGCGAATACGAAACCGGCGTCATGCACCGCTACACAATCGTCGGCTTGGACGCGACGCGGATTCAAACGGCCAATCCCAAGGCCGAAGCGGAGCGACTCCTGGGGCCGCCGATACAAGGGATGAATCGGGACTTCCGAATCGCGGCCGTCGTCGACGAATCGACGTACTTGTACTCCGAAGGCCGCTCCGCGCTCTTTCGATTCAACTGGAAGAAAGGCGCGCACGGCAGCGTTCCCTTGCCAGGACTTCACAGCCATCCAACTTTTGTCCAGTCCCTTGATGGAAATCGGCTGGCGATCGTCTCCAACCGTCTGGTCTTCGTCGATCTCGTGGAGAACACAATCATCTCGGATTCGGAACGCGACGACTACTCGGCTGCGGGGGACTTCAATTCGTCGGGCGATCGCTTCTTCGTCGCTTACAGCGCTCCCGCAATGCTGCCAATTCCGTTTACCCATCGTGGCGGCCAAATCGACGAGTTTGATCTCCAGGGCAATCGCCTGAGAACATGGCACTCCAAGGCGAATCGAATTCACGCCTTTGGCACCCGAGGGCCGGTCACCTGGATGGTCGCCGACGAAGGCTTTTTGCGAACGATTCGTTTGCCGTAGTGGATCGCGTTCCTCACCCGCCGCGCGGCCCAACTCCCGCATTCGCCAACCGCGTTGAATCCGCGATTGGCACCGCGAAACGGAAACTCAACGCGGGCCGCAAGGTCCGTTTTCGGCCGGCTTACAATTCTGGCCCGGCCCGAACGCACTTCCTTCGGCGGCTGAGAAGCCAGTGAACTTCTTCCTCCCTTCATGCAGGCGCGAAGTACGCTCCCCCCGTTCACCTCGCGGCCCTCGACTACGGGCCGCGGGGGCCCGTCCGCCGATGCCCCCACTCGAGGCCACCTGTGACCTGGTTCAACGTCGACCTCTCCGCTTTCCGCCCGACCAATTCCCGTCGTCGCAAGCCGATCATTCGATTGACGGAACTTGAAGATCGCAGCGTCCCTGCGACCGTGATCTGGTCCGGGGCCATCGACAACATCTGGACCCGGGCCGCAAACTGGTCCGGCGGATCGGCCCCCGTGGCCGGCGACGATCTCGTCTTCCCGGCGGGTGCCGTTCGACTGACAACCGCGAACAACTTTCCCGCGAACACCTCCTTCGGTTCGATCTCGGTTCAAAGCGCGGGCTACGACCTGATCGGCAACGCGTTGGTCCTCACGGGTGGAATCACCGCCAGTTACACATCCGGCTCGGCGATGAACGAGATGGACATCGCGCTTGGCGGCGCGATCTCGGTCGCGGCCGGGGGCGATTTCAACTTCGGCGGCATCCTGGGTGGCTCGGCGGGCTTGACCCTCACCGGCGGGGGTTCGCTGACTCTCTCCGGCATCGGCGCGAACACCTATTCCGGCTCGGCGATGGTTCTCGCCGGATCGCTGGCGTTGAACAAGACCGGCGTGACCGCGATCACGGGCCCGCTCGTGATCGGCGATGGTTCGGGGACGGACTCGGTGCAACTCGCGGCCGCGAACCAGATCGCGGACTCGGCGAGCGTGACCGTCGCTTCGTCCGGCACCTTGGATCTGAACGGCAACAACGAAACGATCGCCGGCCTGACGTTGACGGGCGCCTCGGTCACGACCGGCTCGGGCACGTTGACGCTGGGTGGCAACGTCGCGGTCAATGCGTCGGCCGTGCCTTCGACGATCGCGGGCCATCTCGATCTTGGCGGCGCGACGCGGACGATTTCGGTCGCGAACGGCGCGGCCGACCCGGACCTGAACATTACGGCCGATGTGAGCGGAAACAGCGCGGGCCTAACCAAGACCGGTGGCGGCGACCTGCGCCTCTCGGGCAACAACTCGTTCGATGGCGCGACGGACATTCAGGCCGGCTCGATCACGGCGGTCGGCAATTCGGCCCTCGGGTCGACGGCAACGGGTACGACCGTCCAATCGGGTGCCACGCTGTTCCTGACCGGCAACTCGACCACGACCGAAAGCCTAACGATCGCCGGCTCGGGCGTCGGCGGTGTCGGGGCTTTGAGCAGCCCCATCGCCGGCGAGGCGAACACGATCGCAAGCGTCATCAATTTGACGGCGGACACGACCATCGGTACGGGAGCGAACAGCACGCTGTCCGTGGTTGGTCAGATTACGGATGGGGCCGGCACGTTCAGCCTGACCAAGGTCGGCACCGGCACGCTCGCGCTCACGAACGCGAACCCGTACAACGGCGGAACGAACATTTCGGCCGGCGTGCTGCAGGCGAGCAACGGCGGTTCGGTCGGAACGGGGTCGGCCGTCGTCGCGTCCGGGGCGGCAATCGAGATCAGCAACGGAATCACGTTCTTCAATGCGTTGTCGGTGGCCGGTTCCGGCATCGGCGGGGCTGGCGCGATTCGCAGCACGAGCGGATCGAACTCGATGTCTTCGGATATCACGTTGACGGCCGGCACGGTCGTCGCGGTCGATGCTAGCTCGCTGAACATGTCCGGCGCGATCGGCGATGGCGGAAACGCCTACGGAGTGACCAAAATCGGCGCGGGCACGCTGGAATACTCGGGCGGAACCGCGAACACCTATTCCGGCACGACGAGCGTCGTCGCGGGCACGCTTCACCTGAACAAGTCCGCCGGGGTCGATGCAGCCGCGGGGGCTCTGGTCGTTGGCGACGGCACGGGCTCCGACTCGGTGACGTTCGGTGCCAGCAATCAGATCAAGAATTCGTCGCCGGTCACCGTGAATGCCGGCGCGACGCTCGACCTGAGTGGTTCGAGCGATTCGATCGCGGGCCTGATCCTGAACGGCGGAACGGCGGCGACCGGATCGGGAACACTGACGCTCGGTGGCAGCCTGACGGCCAATTCGAGTCCGACTTCCGCAACGGTGAGCGGACATGTTTCCATGCCGGCGACGGCCATCATTGATGTGGCCAACGGGGCCTCGGCCGTCAATCTCGACGTGAGCGCGACAATCGCCGGGGCGGCCACGAGCCTGTCGAAGCTCGGCGCCGGCACCTTGCGATTCAGCAACTCGGCGAACAACACCTATTCGGGCTCGACACTCGTTGACGATGGCTCGCTGGAGCTGAACGCTTCCAGTGGAAGCACGGCGATCCCCGGCAGCCTGACGATCGGCGACGCGACCGGCGCGGCCGAATCGGTCAAGTTGCTCGGCAACGAACAAATCGCGAACGCGTCGGCCGTTTCCGTTCGAGAAGGGGCGACGTTCGATGTGAACGGGGCCACCGAGAACATCGCTTCGCTAACACTTCAGGGGGCGACCGTTCTGACCGGCACCGGCGGGTTGCTCGGTGTGACCAGCGGCATCACGTCGAACGCGACGTCGAACGATGTGACGTCGACGATTCAGGGGCCGGGGACACTGAATCTGGGCGGGAACGGGACGTTCGCGCTGGCCGTCGCGAACGATGCGGACATCAATGTCGAACTGCGGATTTCGGCGGCGATCGCGAACGGCGGGATCCTCAAGACGGGCACGGGCATCGCGGCGCTGGCCGGTTCGAACACGTTCGATGGGGCCGTGGACATCGTCAACGGTGCGATCCAGCCCGAGAGCAACGCGGCGTTCGGCTCGACCGTCGGAACCACGAACGTTCAAGCCGGCGCGTCCGCGTTGTTCAGCGGGGCCAATGTGGTCTCGACCGAAGTCTTCACGGTCGCCGGGAACGGACTCGCCGGGGTCGGGGCCTTCGCGACGGTCTCCGGCGTGGCGACCTTGACGGGCTCGGTCGGCTTGCTGAACAACACCCGGTTCGGCGCGGCCGACGGGGCCCAGCTCACCGTGAATGGCCCGATCGACGACGCGGCCTCGACCTTCGGCTTGAACATCGCGAACGGCGCGACCGGCCGCACGATCCTCGGAGGGAACAGCGCGTTCGATGGCGGCGTCAGCGTCTCGGCCGGGTACCTTCGGGCGGCCCATCCGAACTCGCTCGGCGATCCGGCGACCTCGACGACCGTGTCCGTCCTCGACGGCGCTTCGCTCGAACTGACCAACAGCATTACCGTACCGAACACCAAGAGCTTGAGCCTGTCCGGCAACCCGGTGAGTGGCTCGGCGAAGGTCGTCAATCTGACCGGCAACGCGACGATTAGTGGTTCGATCAATCTGAACGCGAACTCCTCGGTCAACGTGGCTTCCGGGTCTTCGCTCACGTTGACCGGTGCAATCGACGATGTCGGCAGCCCCTACGATCTAGCGAAGACCGGTGCGGGCACTCTGACCCTCACCGGCACGACTTCGCAACTCGTCGGCGGCCTGGACGTTCAGGCCGGCACGTTGCTCGTGAACGGCTCGGTGTCCGGGGCGGGCGTCGACGTGGACGGTGGCGCGACGCTGGGCGGGTCCGGGACGGTTACGAGCGTCAACGTCAATGCCGGCGGCATGCTGGCACCGGGAACGACCACGGGGATACTCTCGACCGGAAACGTGGGATTGGGCGCGGGTTCGACGTTTCACGTCGAACTGAACGGCACGTCGGTCGGCACGCAATACGATCGGCTGGCCGTGTCTGGTACCGTTGGGTTGAGCAACACATCGCTCGCAATTTCGGTCGGCTATCTGCCGTCGATCGGCGATTCGTTCACGATTCTGACCAACGATGGAGCCGACGCGATCACCGGGACGTTCGCCGGCCTCGCCGAAGGGGCGATCTTCAACATCGCCAACCTGATTTTCCAGATCACGTACGTCGGCGGATCGGGCAACGATATCGTTCTCACACTGACAGCCCGGATCGACACCTGGACGGGCTTCGCGGGCGATGGGTTCATGTCGAACGCGGCGAACTGGCTCAACGCGGTGACCCCGTCGGCCGGCGATCAACTCATCTTCCCAGCGGGCGCGGCCGGCGCCATCACGAACGACCTTGGGGCCGGCGTTTTGTTCGCGTCGATCCGAATCGACGACGCCGGCTATTCGTTCACCGGCGATAGCATTCAACTCGTCAACGGCATCCAGGCGACCTATTCCACGGGGTCGAGTTCGTTCGGACTCGACTCCCAATTGATGGC
>JANLUE010001473.1:0-4633 GCA_031363325.1 Gemmataceae bacterium | reverse complement strand
CCGACTCTCCCGCATCGGCTCGTGGTTGGCCGAGCGACTGCCCCTTGCCAATCAACTGGGAGCCCTGATCGTCGCCAAAGTGGCGTGTCCAAAGAGGCCAACCGGACGGCCCCAACGGGAGCCGCAACTCGTCGGATGATTACGTGGCGGCAGAACTCCGATTCTGCCGGGAAGGACAGCGGCGCAACACCGACGCGAAAAACGCAGCACCCAGCGTCCAAGGTTCCTTGCGACGTGTTGCGCGTCTATTTCCGCGTTACAGGGTCAGCTCACTGACGGAGGTGTTGCGCCGTTGTCTTTCCCGGCAGAATCGGAGTTCCGCCGCCACGTTACCGGGTGAACTCGCTGACGGAGGCGTTGCGTCTTGTCTTCCCCGGCAGAATCGGAGTTCCGCCGCCACGTCACCGGGTGAACTCGCTGACGAAGTCTCGTGTCCGAGCGGCTACGGGGCCAGGACTTTCAGCGGGGCCTCGAACGTGATCGTCTTCTTGGCGACCGTGTCCTCGACGGCGATCCGCAACCTGAAGTCGCCGGCGCGATGCAGGACCGTCGTGCCGTTGAATCGCGCGACGGTGGACTTTGCGACTTTGTCCGGATCGGTGACATCGCCGTTCACGACGAGCGGCTTGGCGCCGATGTCTTTGCCTTCGCTATCGACCACGGTCGCGCGCATCACGAGGCCAACTCGCTTCGACGATTTGTCGAATCCATAGACGTTGAGCTTGAAGTAGAGCATCTCGCCGGCCACATGCGTGAGGCCGGTCGGGACCTTAGCCTCCTCGTCGGCGAAGAAGCGCGGCGACAGGATTTGGAACTCGGTCGCCTTGGCCGTCAGTTTGCGTTCGAACGACGCGGTTTCGCCAGCGATCTTGTCACGAACTACGACGCTCAACGTGTAGGCTCCCGCCGCGAGCTTGTCCGGGAACGTGATCGACCCCGCCGTCTGCAACGAGTCGCCGCCGAGCGACAGTTGCCGTTGCACGTTCGTCTTGCGATCGAGCACGGTCTTGCCGTCCGGGTTCGTCAATCGAATCGCCACTTCGAGATCGGCCTTGCCGTCCTTGTCCGCCTTCACGCCGGCGAGTTGATAGCGAACGACGTATTCGTCGTGCGGGAACACATCGTCCGAAGCCCGCGCCGGCCCCAGCGCCCCTTGGCACGGCTGAATGTTGCGGACCTCAAGCTTGGCGAAGGCCGCGTTGGCAAGAGAAAGACTCAGAACGAATGCGAGACGAATCATGGCGTACTCGGATCAGTTGGCGAGTGGAGCGGCGTCAGCCGCCCGATGAACCCCGAAGCGGCTCGCGCACGGTGGGTCGTGGGGTTCACCGGTCTGGCTTGGCGAACGCTTTCGGGTCGATGCGGTCGGGGAACGAATACTGGAGGTCGGTCCACGACAGGAACTCCTTGCCCTGGACGAGCAGCGTTTGCTTGGTCGGGAGCATCAGGCCGCTGAATTCCTTGTGCGCGTCGTACAGAAACTCGCGAGCCGAAACGATGCCGGCGTCCCGCGTCTTGTAGGCCATCCGCTTGACGAGCAAGGTCTTCTCATCGAAGTGAAGCGTCACCTCGGGCCAGGGCCGGCGCGAGACGATCAGGCCCACGCATTTCGCCTCGCCAACGGTCATCGGCGCGGCGGCCGCCAGCTTCGAGGCGACATCGTTCAAGGTGATCAGCGTGCCGACCCAAAGGGCGTACACGTCGGAGCGATAGTCGTTCAGTTCCTCGATCGACATGTCGGCCGGCGGGAGGTTGGTCGCCACCTGCCAGCCACGGTCGTCGATGGCGCACAGCGTCTTCGAGATCTTCGTTTCGCCGGTGCCGAACTCCCAGGCCGTCTTGAATCGGCCGGGCCAGATGCCGATTTGTTCGTAGGTCGCCGGTACGTTTGGCCGAACCGATCGGTTCTCGCCGCTCGCCTTCACCACGTGAATCTTGATTTTCTTGAGGTCGCTCGGTTCTTTCGCCTGGGCCTTCAGGACCTTGTCGCGGAGGTCGGTCGCATCGTCGGCCCGCAGGGAGGTGCAAAGGACGAGTGCGATCGAAATGGCGATCGGGCCGCGCATGGGAATTCCTCTCCGCGTCTGGCGACGCCAGATATCGTATGGTTCGCACCGCGTCGGCGTAGGTCGTCGGCACCAAGGGCCACGAGGCGGACCGGGTCGTACTTTACTCCATCGGCGGGCTCCGTTCTCGAAGCGGGTCAATCGTCATGGTGTGGACTTTCGGCCACCACTCGATCGCCTTCGGCGCGCGGCCCCTGGTCATGGGGATCGTGAACGTCACGCCGGATAGTTTTTCGGATGGCGGCCGACACGCGACGACCGACGCGGCCATTGAACATGCGTTGCGCCTCGCGGCCGAGGGGGCGGACTTCCTCGACGTTGGCGGCGAATCGAGCCGACCCGGGGCGACGGCCGTCGCGCTGGACGAAGAGTTGGCGCGCGTGGTCCCGGTTGTGCGCGGCCTGGCGGCGCGAACCATCGTGCCGATCTCGATCGATACGACCAAGGCGGAAGTCGCCCGACAGGCGATCGACGCCGGCGCGACGATCGTGAACGATATCTCGGCCGGGCTCGGTGATGCGGCCATGCTGGAAGTCGTCCGTGCTTCGCGGGCCGGCATCATCCTGATGCACATGAAGGGCACCCCCGAGTTCATGCAGAACGCCCCAAGTTATGCGGATGTGACGGCCGAGGTATTGGCTTTTCTGGCGGAGCGATTGCACGCGTTCGCGAACGACGGCGTGCCGGCCGAACGAATCGCCCTCGACCCGGGGATCGGCTTCGGCAAGACATCCGCGCACAACTTGACTTTGCTCCGTCGACTTCCCGAGTTGAACCGACTCGGTCGGCCCATCGTACTCGGCGTGTCGCGGAAGGGGTTCGTGGGCCACCTGACGGGTCGGCCCGCACTCGAGCGAGTTGCTGGTTCCCTGGCGGCCGCCGTTTATTGCGCGACTCTCGGGGCCGCCCATGTGGTTCGCGTCCACGACGTGGCGCAAACGGTCGACGCCGCCAAAGTCGTCGAAGCTATTGAGCGGGCCAGCGACTAGCGAACAGCGATTGTGGCACGTCGGTTGCAGTTCTTCTCCCGGTTCGTTCCAGCCCGTCGCCTGGAGATCCGTCGCCGGCTGAAGACCCATGCCCACCGGCGTTGTAACGACAGGAGGTTTGACCAATGATCCCTTTCCAACGCACTGCCCTAGCCGTTTTGACTTCGTTCAGTTGGTTCATCGGTTCGCCCGCCCGGGCCGACGATTCGTACTATTTGATCGTGTTCGGCCAACAGGATCGGGCGAACCGGGTCGAAGCGTCGCACACCTTCGCGACGTTTGCAAAAGTCACTGCCGATCGCAAAGTGGAAACGCACACGATCAGCTGGATGCCCAAGTCGATGCGAGTATCGGTTCTGGCCGGCCCGGAGGCGGGCGTGAATCTGAGTCTGAAAGAGAGTCTGGTCGCCGCCCCGGCGGTCAACGCCGAAATCAGCATGTGGGGTCCGTACCGTGTGAAGCCCGAGCTCTACGAACTCGCCGGCCGTCAAGTTGCCCGACTCCAACGCGGCGACATCGCCTACAAGGCTGTCGACGTTCGCTTTCGACCCGACCGCGCCTCCAACTGCATTCACGCGGTGGCCGACCTGGATCGCGAGCAAGGTCAACTCTTGACGGGAGCCGCGCGTGGGAACGAAGCGAGCCAGATGGTATTGAAACACCTTGAACGCTGGATCGTGGCACCGGACGATCGCGGCGATTGGCTGGTCGAGCAACTCGGCCTGAAGAGCTACGGCAAATCGGCGAGTCGTCCGTCGAAGCTCGAAACGCAACGCGCGAATGGCATCGATCGTTGATTGCCGAACCGAAGAGCCTCGACCCCAGTCGGGTCGGGGTTCATTGGTTTCGGAATTCGACTTGTTCCCCTTGCCCGGATATGTGTTCGCGAGTATACTATTACAGGTTCGGCTCGCCATCAGGTCGAGCCGCCGCGACACTTCCGGGCCAAGGCATCGCAAATGACCCGTTATCAGACCACTTTTGTTGGAAAATTGGTGAGTGCAATCGGTTCGTCTTGGTCCAGTGGGTCCGTTGGCCATTCGACGCAAGTGCTTTAGAGACTCAAGTTTGCGATTCGACCCATTCAATATAATAATCAGGCGAATATGCAATTTTGTTCTTCGCGCTGAATTTTGCCGGAATTCCACCTGTCGAGCCGCAGTCGCACGTCCGGGCCGAGGTGTCCCAAATGTCCCGAAATCATACCACTTTTGACGGGAAAATGGCGCGTCGAACCGGCCCGTGCGGGTCGAGGGGCTCCCGTCCTGGCAAGCCGCGACCACAGATTCCCGAAGGACTGGCGAGGCTTATAGTAGTATACTCGCGCACACATGCCAAGGCAAGAGGAATCGGTTGTATGCCGAATCAAGTCGGCGAGACGATGCGCCGGAGGCGTGAATCCCACGACGTCCATTTTCAATCGCCGTCCATTCCACGGGGGCGGGTTGAAGCGGTTCTCGAATTTTCAGTGGACCTTTCGCCCTGTCGCGCAGGTACACTGATAGCCGGCCATTGAACCCTGGAGGGAGACCTCATGTCAGGCTCCTCCGCCGACCGCGATCCGCTCGACATGCTGGC
>JANLUE010001467.1:0-4453 GCA_031363325.1 Gemmataceae bacterium | reverse complement strand
CGCTGATGCCGGTCACGCGGCGAACGCCCTTCGAGACGTTCTCTTGCGAGACGATCTTGAACAAGCCCGCCTGACTCGTGCGCGTCAAGTGGATGCCGCCGCAGAACTCGACCGACATGTCCGCGGTCGCTTCGCTCGGCTTCTCGGCCCCGATCATCACGACGCGGACCGGGTCGGGGTATTTCTCGCCGAACACCGCACGCACGCCGGGAATCTGCTTCGCCGCGGCCAGGGGCAACGTGACGGCCGTCACGGGCAAGTCCTGGCCGATTCGGTCGTTGACGATCTCCTCGATCCGTTGCATCTCGTCCGGCGTCAACGGCTTGTCGTGGCTGTAGTCGAAGCGCGTCTTGTCGAAATCGACGAGCGAACCTTTCTGTTCGACATGCGAACCTAACACTTCTCGCAGCGCCAGATTCAACAGGTGCGTCGCGGTGTGATTGCGGACCGTACTGATGCGATCCGTGACGGTCGCTGTAACAGTCTGGCCGACGGAGATTGTGCCTTCACTCAATACGCCCGAATGCAACACACTATCGCCGAGCCGTTGCGTGTTCTCGACATGGAAGACCATGCCATCGGCCGTGAGACGGCCCATGTCGCCAATCTGTCCGCCCTGCTCCGCGTAGAAGTTCGTGCGATCGAGCAAGAGCGCGACGGTCGCCGTCGCTTCGAGCTTGCCTTCACGGAACACAGTGTTGTCCTTCACCCACCCGAGAACCTTGGCGGAGAGCATGAGCGCGCCGTACTTCGGCGAGTCGTCGGTCCTGGGGAGTTCGCCCTTGATCGCGGAGACGGCAGTCGTCTTCTTTGAAGTTCGTGCGGTTTGCTTTGCCTCTTCCACCAACCTGTTGAACCCTTCTCGATCCACAAGCATATCTCGTTCGCGTGCGAGCACTTCTACGATGTCGATAAAGAACCCGTAGGTGTCGTGAAGTTGAAACGCTGCTTTGTCTGAGATAACGGGCTTAGGCCAGTTGATGTACTTATCGTGATACTCTTGTTGATCCAAAGTCAGATTGATTGCCTTGGATGGTGAGCTACTTCCTAGAGCATTTGGTACGCCAAAAACATACTGTGAATCGTGCTCCACTTTCTCAAAGAGATGCAGTCCTCGCTCGATATTTCGCAAAAAACCCTTCTCCTCGTCGAGGATGGTGGCCGCGACCTTGTCCGGATTCGACTTCAGTTCCGGGAATGCCCCACCAAAATGCTCGACGACGGCCGGAACCAACTTGTGCAGGAACGGCTCGCGCATGCCGAAGTCGAGCCAGCCGAACAGGTCCGCTCGGCGCAGGATGCTGCGAATCACCGACCCTCGCCCATCGTTCGCCGGCTGTCCGCCATCGGTGAGCGAAAACGTCAGCGACCGAATGTGGTCGGCGATCACACGATAGGCGGTGTCCTTGCGATCCTCCAATTTGCCCGAGTAGGGGGGCGCTTTTGTAACCTGATGAATCGCCGTCAATATTGGCGCGAAGACATCCGTGTCGTAGTTGCTCGACTTGCCTTGAATCACCTTGGTGATTCGTTCGAATCCCATGCCCGTATCGACGTGCTTCGCGGGCAACGGCGTCAGTGTTTGATCCGCGTTGCGATTGAACTGAATGAACACGAGGTTCCAGATCTCGATAACCTGATCGGTTCCCGCGTTGACGAGCTTGCCGCCCGACCGGTCCGGCGTGTGATCGTAATGGACCTCGGTGGATGGTCCACACGGCCCGGTCGCGCCCATTTCCCAGAAGTTGTCTTTCTTGGTCCCCAGGTGAATGTGCGCATCGGGCACGCCGACCGCCTTCCAGAATCCGGCCGCTTCGTCGTCGCGCGGGATGCCGTTCGCCGGGTCGCCTTCGAAGACCGTCACGTGCAGACGGCTCGCATCCAACTTCCAGACGACGGTCAACAACTCCCACGCCCAGGCGATCGCTTCCTTCTTGAAGTAATCGCCGAACGACCAGTTGCCGAGCATCTCGAAGAACGTGTGGTGGTACGTGTCTTTGCCAACGTCGTCGAGGTCGTTGTGTTTGCCGCCGGCCCGGATGCACTTTTGAGTGTTCGCTACTCGCGTGTACGGCCGTTTTTCGACACCCAGGAAGATCGGCTTGAACTGATTCATGCCGGCGTTCGAGAACAGCAGCGTTGGATCGTCGAGCGGCACGACGCTCGACGACGGCACGAAGGTGTGGCCGTGCTTCTGGCAGAAGAAGTCGATGAACTGCTGACGGATCTCGTTCGCGGAGAGCATTCGGACCTCGGGAATCAGGATCGAGAAAGGCTATCGGAAACTCGCGGCCCGACTACGACGGACAGGCCATTGCCAGGCACGGTTTGCTCGTATCTCGCCCGTATCAATCCTTCCACCTTCGGCGCACGTCGTCTACAGTAACTCCACCCGCTTTCCGCCCGCTCCGAGACCGTCGCGATGAACCGTCCTCTCCAATTGGCGGCGACATCCCTGTTCCTGCTCACATTCGCGGCGAACGCGCAGGGCCCGACCGAGGAGAAGCTTCCCGATGGCATTCGCCTTCGGCTCGGCTCGAATCGGTTCCGCGAGCCGAACTACGTAAGCGCCGTCGGCCTGTCGCCGGACGGGAAAACGCTCGCGGTCTGTGGCGGAAATCAGATTATTCGGCTGCTCGATGCCACGACCGGGCTCGAGCGAAAGCGGTTCACGGTTCGCGAGTATTTGCGGACGCAGCAGATTCTGTTCACTCCGGACGGCAAGCAACTTCTGACGGCCGGCCAGAACGGCCTGTACTTCTGGGACGCCGAGACGGGGGCGATGGCCAAGCAAGTCGCGAGCGCCAATCGCGATGGCCGCGACGGACTGATGCACCTGTCCGACGACGGCAAGTTCGCCACGGTCGGTAGCCAGTACGACAACGGGCAAGTGAAGATAATCGACGTGGCGGCTGGTTCGCAGGTTGTGGCCGTGAAACCGCTGCAAGCGAACAACATCCAGGGGACCATTTCACCCAAGGGCGAATCGTTCGCGACGTGGGGGCAACATTACGGCGGCAACGATAATTCGATCGGCCGGACGGTGCAACTTTGGGAATCGAAGACGGGCAAGGAACTCGGCAAGGTCGTCACGGACATCACGCAGATCGCGTCCACCCGTTTCTCGCCGGACGGCGCGAAGTTGGCCGTCGCGGGCATCGGCATGGTGCAACTGTTCGATGTCGCCACGCAAAAGCTCGAGCGCTGGTACGCGGGCCGCAGCGCGATCGGTTCACACCTCACGTTCTCCGCGGACGGAAAATTTCTGGCGGCCGCCGGAGGCGATGGCTCGGTTCAGATGTGGGAGACCGCGACCGGCAAGCGGGCCGGCCAGTGTGAAGGGCCGACCGCGAACGTCGCCGGATTGCGGTTTTTGCCCGACGGCCGACTGATCGCCTGGGCGTTCACGTCGAGCAGCATCGATCTGTGGGAAGCCCCGTCGGGCAAGCGCATCTCACCGGCTGGGGGGCATTCCGCGCCCGTGACGACGGTGCTATTCGGCATGGACGGCAAGACGCTGATTTCGTCCAGTACGGACGGCCGCATTCTGCGTTGGGACGCGACGACGGGGACGGAGATTGGGCCAATCGAGTTCAAAACGACGGAAGCGCAGAAGATGGCTGGTTTCCATCGTCGATTCCACGGTGCGACCTATATTTCGCCCGATGGCAAGTACATGATCGGTTACGGCGCGAGCGGCAACGGACTCGGCGTCTGGGACATCGAAGCGGGTCAGGAACAGTACAGCTTGAACGGCCCGACCGGGCCCGTCGATGCGGGTGCTCTGGTCGCGTTCTCGCCCGATTCGCGACGCCTGACCGCGATCACGCGTTACCGCCGCGAGCAAGTGTTCCCGATCCGGGCCTGGGACGTTGAATCGGGCCTGCCGTTGCCCGCCATGAAGGGACATCAGGGGGACTTCACCGGGGCCGGTTTCTCGAGCGATGGCAACATTCTGGTGACGGCCGCGTACTTCTATCCGCCGAACGGTGGCCAAACATCCGAAGCCTGGGCCTGGGAACTCGCCACCGGCAAGACGCTCTCGAAATTGCAAATTCCGAACACGCAGATCATGTCCGTGATCTTCCTCGACCATCGGCTCTATCTGCCGTTCGTCTCGAACAATCAGACGCAAAAGATTTACGACGCCATAACCGGTTCCGAAGTGCGTGCCCTCGAAGGAAGCGTCACGCCACAGAGCACGGCCCACGCGATCTCCCCCGATCGTCGGCTCCTGGCATTCGCCCTCCAGGGCTACGATCAACATCGGCCCGACGGGCAGATCACGCCGGGCAATCGCAAGGTCGTGGTCTGGGAAGTGTCGACCGGTTCGATTCGCCATGAATTGTCGGGCCTGACGTCGAACGTGACCGCCCTCGGCTTCTCCCGCGATGGCCGAACGCTCGCCTGCGGCTGTGGCGACACGACGATCCTGATGTGGGACCTGGCCGGC
>JANLUE010001464.1:0-2250 GCA_031363325.1 Gemmataceae bacterium | reverse complement strand
GCTCGATCGATTGCTCGTCGATTTGGTGGCCGGCGGACATTGGTTCGAGGAAGGGCGGGTCGAAAAACTCGAACGCCAGGCCAAGAGCATCGCCGATGCCCATCTGCCGACCGCGACGCACTTGCTGCGACGCTTGCTCCTGGTCGCCAAGCAAAAAGCGATCGGGGAAGACGACCGCAACATGCTCGGCACGGACCTGATCGCCCAACTGTGGGCCACGGTTCGTGCCGGCCACGCGTTCGTCGAAGGCCAATCGCTTGCCGGCCAAACGCCCGAAGAAGTGGACTATCTGATCGAGGACATGCTTGGTCGACCGTGGCAGATTGGCGACTTGAAAGACAAAGGTTACGGCCGCGAGAATTTGAAGCTCCTGGAACTTAGCTACGAACGGACGGACGACGACTCCCGGCAACAGCGCATCGAAGTCAGCAGCCTCGTGGACCTGGAGAACGGTGCGGTCGTGCAGTCGATCGCCCATCGGCCGTACAAGGGCGTGAACCCGATGCCCGAACAGCCGAGTTATCCGGGGCCGATCACGGTGGCCGACGCGGTCGTCGGGCCGGGGTTCATCAACAAGCGAGTTCGCTTCGAGAAGGGCACCGAGACCGTTGGCCGATTCTCGGCGGACGCTCTCGAGAAGGCTTACGGCTTCGCTCGGCCGGACATCGCGGCCGTCGTCGAGGAGTTCAAGGCCCAACTGGCCCGTCCGTTGGCTCCGCGCGAAGCGGTGTTCCTGATCCGAGCGGAACGTATCGGCCGGGTCGGCGAGCGGATCGTCGCGATCGAGGACGCGGCTGGTCATCGCATCGACGCGGCCGACAAACGCAAGGATTACTCGAACGCCGCGAATCTGGCCCGAGCGGCCGCCATGCTCGGCAAGGACCATCCGGCCCTGCTCGTTCGCTTGTTCATTCAGCCCGGCCCGAATTCGATTGTCGCCTTACCGCTCGCGGCCTTGACGACCAAGCACCATCTGCGGCTCGGCTTGTAAGCCGTCGCCCACTCGCCTACACGCCCACTCGACCGAACACCACCGTCTGGGATTCCCTACCGATGGCGAAAGAGAAAGACCCCCTCCTCGATGCCCTGATCGCGTCCGGCTTGGCTGGGCTCGATTCCGTGGGCTCGAACGACGTTCGAGCCCGGCTCGGCTCGACGCCGGACGAAAGCCTCGACGCGGCCGCTCGCTTCAAGCAAGCCGACGACGATGAGGCCCCGGCTCCGTTCCTCGAATTGCTCGACGGCGTCTTGCACGCGCGGCTTGGTCGGGCCGACACCGGGGGCAAAGGCACGATCGAAACGATCGCGGACGGCGGCCATTGGGCCACGTCCATGCCGGCCGAGAACCTCTATCTGCTCGTGCCCGAGACGCGGCCGTTCGCCAAGAAGGTGAAGCCCGAGGCCCAGATTGAAGCCATCGAATCGGCGGCACGGCTTGGCACGGTGACCGACCTTCGCCTATTGCAGATTTACACGAAGCACCTGGAAGACAAGAAGGACGATGCCCCGGTGGCCGACGTGGTCGTCCAAATCGCGGTCCCGGCCTTCGGTACCAGCATTCTGCCGGAACTCTGGCCGACGCTCGGGCCGGACAACCGCACGTTCGCGGCCGCCTCGAAGATCGACATCCAAGCCACGCTAAAGCGACTCACCGAGAAATCGCCGGACAAGAAGGCGAAAGGTGTCGGCGGCGACAAGCAGAGCCAGGTCACCAAGGCCGTCGAGAAGATTCTCGAAGACGCGGCCGAAGGTGGGCGCGTCGGACCGGAATCATTGCCGATCCTGAAGCTCGCGCTCAAGTACGCCCCGGAGCCCTCGTTCCGTCGCAAGGTCGCCGAGACGCTGGCCGGCATGGGTGCGCCCGCGTTCGACGCATTGCCGGACTTGGTCGACGCCTTCGAGCGGACGGGGTTTACCCGCGACTACAACTTGATCCGGCCGATGATGGTGCTCGGCAAAGAATCGGAAGAAGTCGGCGGGGCGTTGACTCGGGCGCTCGAAGATCGCGATAGCACGGTTCGCCTGCTCGCCACGTTCAACATCGGCCAGATGGGCGAGCCGGCCATGAAAGCCCTCGACGCCCTGGAAGATTTGACCGAGCGCGACCCGGAACCCAAAGTCCGCGATCAGGCGCTGAAAACGCTGAACAAACTGCGTGCTCGCCTGGAGCCCGCCGCCGACGCTCCGGTCCTGGAATACGCGACCGCGGGCGGCGAGTAGAGACGAATGCGCCGACCCATTTCGATTTCG
>JANLUE010001445.1:0-9464 GCA_031363325.1 Gemmataceae bacterium | reverse complement strand
GAGATTGTTCAGCCCAGGGCAAGATGGCGAAGCCATCGCCGCCCTGGGTGAGCGGCCCGCCTCAGGTGTGCAGCCTGAAAGCCGCGACGAATCCGCAGGCACCCCGCACGCCACGCACGAAACGCCCCCCGTGTCGTTCTGCGAGCGACACCATTCGCATTCGAGACGGGTGAGCGGGGTCATGGAGTCCATTTCGCAGTCAAGTGATCCCGAGGATCCGGCACGTCTCCTGATAGCTCGGTTCGAGCGGGAGTTGGATTCGCGCGTCGGGCGTCAGCCAGATCGGCAACGAGGGTAGCGGCGCACCGATGGACATCGGGTAAAACCAGGCGTCGATCCGCATGCGGCCGCGAGGCGGTTTGCGGTGGCGCAACGTCACGGCGTACAAGGGCGGCGGTGTGGGAGCGAGCTTCGGGTCGATGTGGCCGAGGACCGTGAGGAGATCGGCATACAGATTGGCCCGACGCACCGTGACCAGATCGACCAGCGAGACGCAAACTCCTTGCTGTAGGAGCCCGACCATCTTGCCGATAAACAACTCCCGCGATTCCGGGCGATCCTTGTTCGATGGACTGATGATCTCGATCGCCGCGACGAGCTGACGGCCTCGCTCCACGTCGTAAATGCGGACTTCGTATTCGTCCTGATCGGTCACCTCGGCCTCGACCGAAAACGTTGGAACGTAAGCGGTCCCACCGGTGCCGACTTCGATCGGTTCATCCGATTCGATTGCGTCGATTGCGTCGACTTCAAAGGGAGACCCCAGGTGAACCTTTGGAGCGGCCCGGAAGCCGGTCGGCAGTATCTTCGTCAAGTCGCGGACGATTTCCATTGGCCAACCACCGTGGACTTCGTCCCACGAATGTGTGTCGTTAACAGGCGATCGAAAATGGTCGCGTAGTGGCATGTCACCCTCCCCACCGAAATTCTAGCGTCGTGGACCCGGACAGGACATTGATGAATCGAACGGGTTTCGCTTTCCTGTAACAGCGTCCTTGCTGGTTGGCTCGGTTCCGAGGTACAATCAATGTGTCCGCGTGCCGTCACACGTTCACCGCACTCCGGGGCCAACTCGATGCCCGTCACCAAGTTGCCGAAGAAACTTCACGCCCAACTCGATCACCTCGCCGATCGCGTGCGCCGGATTCGCACGGTTCGGGCCATTGGGCGGGCTGCGTTCGTCTTGCCGCTCGTGGCGCTCGCGTGCATCGTGGTCGACGCTTACTTGAATTTGCCGGCACTCGTGCGATCGGGGCTGTTCGCCGGTTGGGTCGTGCTCGCGCTGCGTGAGGCGTGGAACATCCTTCGCGCCCGGTCCGCCGAGGTCGATCTCGAAGCGGTCGCGTCGGCCGTCGAGTCCGAGTTTCCACGACTCGCCGAACGCTTGACGACGGCCGTCGAACTGGCGGGTTCCAACGACATCTCGAACGGCTCGCCCGCGCTGATCGACGAAGTGATTCAGGACGCGGACTCGCGGGCACGCAAGCTCGACCTGGCCGTCGCGTTCCCGGCCGGTGGGTCGGTGGCCGGGTTCATCACGGCCATGGCCCTTCTGGTCGCCCTGCTCGCGCCGGCGTTCTTCGCTCCGCGTGGCAGCGAGTACTTGCGGCGCTTCTTCGCCCCGTGGTATTCGCCATCGACCAAACCGAACTATCGACTGGTCGTCACGTCGGGCGACCAGGCCGTCAAGCGCGGCGACCCGGTCACGCTCTCGGCCTACGTGGAACCGACCAAGCCGGACGCCGTCCTGCCAAACTCGTTGGTCGCGATCCTGTCGATCAAGGGCAAGGACGAACGCGTCGCGATGTCGAGCGACGAGCCGAACGTATGGCATCTGAAGCGTCCGGCGGCTGAGGGGGACTTTGATTATCGCATCGAAGCGGGTCCGCTCGTCAGCGAACCAGCGCACGTGACCGTGGTCGAACCGGTGACGCTCGCGGCCGCGCGGGTCACAGTTTCGCCCCCGGCCTACGCGACCGCGGGTCGCGAGCCGGCCGCGATCGAGGGGCTCGGCGAACTGTCCGCGATCGAACACAGCACGGTGACTTTCGACCTGCGCTTCCTGCCGCGACCGACGATCGCCAATCTCGACTTCCAACCGGATGCCACCGCCGACGACAAGCCGGCCAAGGAACGAACCGTTCTCAAAGTCGCGGAGGATGGCTCGGTTCAAGTGACCTTGCCTGCCCGCAAGAGTGGCACGTTCCTGCTGACGGCCGAGGGGCGACTCGGCGTGAAGAGCGACTTCCCGCCACAACCACTTCGCGTCCACCCGGACGAAGCGCCGAAGTTCACGCATGTGACGGGCCTCTCGGACAAGCCGCGCCAGGTACGGCCGACCGAGAAGCTCGTCGTCGAATGCACGGCGACGGACGACGTGGCCGTCGCCGCGCTCGTCTTGGAATGGCGCGTCAATGGTGGGGCGACCAAGTCGCTGCCGCTCGACGCCCGAAACCTGAATGGCCCCCAGGCCGAGGGGCGAATTTCGGTCTCACTCGCCGACAAGGTGAAGGCCAAGGACAAATTCGAATGCCGGCTGGCGGCGATCGACAATCGCAATTTGCCCGAGTTGAAGCTGCGCCCGCAGACGACGTACTTCCCGCCGAAGGACGCCTGGACCGAATTCGAAATCGACCCCCGCGCCGAGCCGCTCGCCGAGCAGGACATCCTGCAACGCAAGAACGAGATTGAATCGAAGTTGAAGGAAATTCAGCAGGAACTCAAGGCCGAATCGCGGGCCGCCGACTTGCTGAAACGCGGCACCCGGAACAGCAAGTCGCTCGACGCGGCCGAACGCGAGAAACTCGCCGATGTCGAACTGCGGTTGAAGGAAACGACCGCCAAGCTGGACGACCTGTCGAAGGACGTTGGCCTGACGCCGGAACTCGGTCGACTCTCGAACGCGATGCGGCAGATCGCCGACCGCGAACTTCGCGACGCCGAATCCGCCCTGGGCAAGGTTCGCGAAGAGACGAAGCCCGAGCCGCGAACCGCGCAATTCGCCCGTGCGACCGAATCGATCGACGAGGCGCACAAGAAGATCGGCGACCTGATCAAAGAGAACGAACAGATCGCCAAGGATCGGCTCGACCGGCGGAAGCTCGAAGATCTGGCTGCGGAGCAGCGGGACCTTGCGGACAAGGCCCGGACCGCCGACTCAAAGGGCGCGGCCGAACTCGCCAAGAAGCAGAAGGCGCTCGAAGAACAACTCAACAAGTTGAAGGAGCAATCGGAATCGATTCGACAGGCGGCCGATTCGGCGCGGGCCGAGGAGGCCCAGAAGCTGGCGGACGCGGCGAAAAAGATCGCCGACGAAATGCGCGACCTGAACGCGGCCATGAAGCGGGGCGAGAAGGACTCGCTCGAACAACGACTCGCCGATTTGAAGAAGAAGCAGGACGAACTCGCGAAGAAAGCGAAGGACCTCGCCGACAAAACGGACGCCGCCAGCCGCATTTCGGAAACGCCCCCCCTGAAGCCCGAAGACGCGGACAAGGCGCGGGCGGCGCTCGAGAAAGGCAACCTCGACGAGGCGGTGAAGGATCAGGAGAAAGCCCGGCTGGAACTCGAGCGATTGGCCCGCGACCTCGAAGCGGCCGCCGCCCAAAGCCGCGACCCGCGCGAGGCCGCCAAGCAACTCGCCCGCTTGCAAGACGATTTGCGTCAACGCGTCGCCCAGGAGACAGCGCGAACTCCCCTCGACCAACTGCCGGCCGAACGGCGTGAGGCATTTCAGAAACAACAGGAAGCGATCGAGAAGGCGGCCGGTCGATTGAAGACGACCGAGCCGGGGGCCGATCTGGCGAAGCAGATCGCGGTCCGCGACGCGGCCGACGCCCGCAAGTTGCTCGAGAAGGGCGCGGCCAACGGGACCGACAAAAAGATGCGCGAAGCGAAAGAATCGCTCGACAAACTGGCCGAGAAGTTGCCGACGAAGGACCAACGGCTCGCGCGGGCCCGGGATGAAGTCGCTCGCTTGAAGCAGCAGCAGGACGAGATTCGCCAGCGGGCCGACGCGGCCGCGAAGGCTGCCGAGAAGCAAGACCCGGACTCGCCAGCGGCTCAGCGCGAGTTGGCGAAGAAACTGGCCGACACGGCCAAGAAGCAAGCCGAACTCGCCGACCAGTTGAACAAACTCGACGCGCCGGGTCACGACGCGCGGAGAGACAAAGCGACGGACGCGTTGAACCGTGCGGCCGCCGACTTGACGGCCGGCCGACCCCAGGACGCGGCCGCTTCGCAACAGGCGGCCAGGCGCGAACTCGATCGACTCGAGCAGGCGCTCAACGGCCAACAACCGGCCGACGACAAGGTCGCCGAGTTGAATCGAAAGCAAAAGGCGATCGCCGACGACGCGGCCAAGGCGGGTCCTTCGCCGGACAAATCAACGCAGCAAGATTTGTTGAAGCGACAGGAAGAAGTCGCCCGCGAGGCGGCGAAGCTTCAGACTCCGGAAGCGGCGACGGCCCAGGCCGACGCGATGGACGCGGCCAAGAAAGCGGAATCGGCGGGCCGCGACGCCAGCAAACCGGATGACTTCGCCAAGAAGGCCCGCGACGCGGCCAACAAATTCGAGAGGCTCGACCAACGCGTGAACAGCCGCGAACCACCGGCCGAGACCGCCGATCGCTTGGCGAAGAAACAAAAGGAAAACGCCGACGCCCAGGCCAAGAAGCCCGACAACGCCTCGACCGGCGAAGCGCGTCGCAAGGCGGCTCAGGAACTCGAGGAACTGAAGAATCTCCGGCCGGGGCCGGACGGCCAGAAGGCCAAGCAACAGGCTCAGGACGCGCTCCAACGCGCGGCGAATCATCTCGACCCGACGGCCAACACAAAGGCCCAGAAGGAAGCAGCCGAGGCGCTCGCCGATCTTGCCGAGAGACTTTCGCGCGACCAGACGGCCCGCAAGAACCCGGACGACCCGGACGAGGCCGCCGATCAACTCGCCAAGAAGCAACGCGACCTGGCCGAGCAGATGAAGAAGGACCGCGACGCCGCTCGCCAGAAGCCGGGCGACGAAGGCAAGAAGGCCGAGAAGGAAGCCCTCGACCGGGCGGCGCAAGCACAGAAAGACCTGGCCCGTCAGGCCAGCGAAATGGCTGGCCGCGATTCCCCGAAAGACTTGCAGCAAGCACAAGACGCGATGAACAAGGCCCAGGGGGAACTCGATCGTGAGAACTTCGAGGGGGCGCAACCGAAACAGAAGGAAGCGGCGGACGCGCTCGATCGACTCTCGCGGGAGACGAAGAAGCAACAACAGGAACGCGCGACGGCCCAACACCCCGATCAGCCGAGTCGACAACAGGCAGACGCGGCGAAGCAACTGGCCGACGAGCAGCGGACGCTCCGCGACGAAGCGATGCAGGCGGCCGAGCAACTCGCCAAGGAAAACGCCCGGGCGGACAACCCGGTCGAGGACCTCGCCCGTCAACAGGCCGAAGTCGCTCGTCAGGCCGGCGAGTTGGCGAAGACCGTGGCCGATCGCCAGGGCGAGAAGGCCGATCAATCGAAACAGGCTCGACAGGCGGCCGACGCGGCGAAGCAAACGTCGGAGCGCGTCAAGAACGGTGACTTGAACCAGGCCAAGGAATCGGGCAAGCAAGCGGCCGATTCGCTCGAGAAATTGGGCCAGGACAAGGCGAGCGGCGACTCGGGCCAGAAGGCCAAGGATCTGGCTCGTCAACAGGGCGACATCAACAAGAAGCTCGACGAGTTGGCGAAGGACCCCGGTGCCGCGCGGGCGCAACAGAACGCTCGACAACAGCAACTCGAGAATCAGGCTCGCGATCTCGGCCAGAAACTCGAGCAGATGGGCCAACAGCCGGGCCAGGATGGTCAACCGTCGCCGGCGGGTCAGCAAGCGAAGTCGGCGGGCAACAGTGCCAAACAGGCCGGCGACAAGATGCAAGCCGCGAAGGAAGCGGGCCGCAAGGGCTCCCCTGGCCAGGCCGGCGAGGCGCGCGATCAGGCCGCCCAGTCGATGGACAAGGCCGCCCAACAAGCCGGCGACGCGGCGAAGCAACTCGGCGGCGAACAACCGGGCTCGCCGGGGGCCGGCAAGGCGCTCGGTCAGGCGAAGGACCAGATGGGCGAAGCGGGCAAGCGCCTCGGGGCCGGCCAGCCGAACGAGGCCGGCGGGTCAATGGAAAAGGCGGCCGACGCGTTACAGCAGGCCGCGAATCAACTCGGCAAACCCGGCCAGCCGGGCATGGGCGAGGGCGAACCGGGCCAAGGTGGTCCCGGTGGCCCGAAGTCTGGGGGCAATGTCGGCGCGCCGGGCGGCAAGCTCGACCTCCGCCAGTTCAGCCCCGACGTCGCCAAGCACTCTGGCAAAGCCTGGGGCGAACTACCGGGCGAGATCAAGACGAAGGTGATCCAAGAAATGAAGGGCCGCTACGGCGAGGAGTACGCCCGCAGCATCAAGCTGTACTTCGAGCAATTGGCGGAGCGGAAGTGAGTACCGCCGACCTACGAGCAAGTGAGTCTCGATCTGGAACGATCTGCGTCAACGAGGCGCTCGCGGTGAGAGCTTCGGAGCGGTTTCCGAAGCATACCGATCGCCGACCTCCGACGCGGGTGACGATCGCGCGCAGTGAACCAATTAGAAGTCAATTCCGCACGCCAATCGTGTCGAGTCAAAGTTGGCCGAAAATCAAGCACGCAACGTCTTTGTCGGCGACTCGAAACCGAAAAGTGACGGCAGAGTTCCAATTTCGTCGCCGGAGTTCGAGTAAGCAACGCCTTCATCGGCGACGTGAACCCTGAGCGTGGTGGAAGTTCTGCGACTCTTGGTGGTTCGCGGCAAGCGCGTTCTTGGCATGGCAATTCCCGGAATTCCCCTTTACATGCCCGGCCACTTCTGGCATAGCCCCGAGCACTTCTGGCTCGGCTCCAGATGTCTCCGCGCCGTCCTCGATCGGGGGGTCGAGGACGGCGACTTATTGCCGGGGGAACTTCTCCGATGCGCCGACTCGGTGCGCTACTTTTGCTTCTCGCCGTCGCCGCGCCGATTCGGGCGGCCGATCCGCCGGCCGAGGAGATGACGTCCGTTCCGTGGTATCGCTGGGCGTTCCTGGGCGAACGGCCCAAGCCCGTCGCGCCCAAGCCGGCCGCGACCAAACCCGTTGTGGCCCGCGCTCCGACCAAGGAAGAGGCGGCCCGCTCGCTCGAACAAGAACAGGCCGTCTACTTGCAACGCCTGGCGGCCATCAGCAAAATTCGGCTCATCGCCGAGGAACGCGGCGACGACGACCTGCGCCGCAAGGCCGACGATCTCGAACGCCAGGCCGACGAGGTTTTTAGACAGCGAACGGCGAAGCTGACCGGGTCGGGGGACGACCGGGGCAAGTTGGACCGAACGCGCGACGAGGGGACGGGATCGGCCGACGCTTCGCGGCGGCGCAACCCGCGGGGGACCGACCGATGAAGAAGCTCTGTGGATTCCTGCTGGCGGCCAGCGTGTTCGCGGCCGTCGGCTGTACGACCGACAAGGCCCTGACCCGCGACAAATACGCAGCCGACGAGCCACTCGCCGACGCGAACTATCGAACGCGGCAACATCTCTCCGACAGCGAACGAGCGGACGAGCCGGCTCCGACCCGTCGGGCGGCCGCGCGCGTTCATGCGGACGAGATCACCGAGATCAACGCGCCCGAAATGACTCGACGACTCGAGGCCGAGATCGGCCGCGATGGCGGCGCGATGGCGCGGGCCGGCAAATAGCGACGTGCATCAACGAATGAACGGGGCCGTCCGCAGCCGAGAGACTCGGTCGCGCACGGCCCCGTTCGTTTCAATTTCATCGTCGGCAGGTTAGTCGCGTTCCTTCTTGCGGAGGAAAAT
Source organism: Gemmataceae bacterium (assembly GCA_031363325.1). Taxonomy (GTDB): domain Bacteria; phylum Planctomycetota; class Planctomycetia; order Gemmatales; family Gemmataceae; genus SIAJ01. Next base: position 1,622 of record JANLUE010001445.1, on the reverse strand, counting down.
GAGCAGGGCGATCAGCCCAACGACGCCGACCAACATGCCAATCATGAGTGGCCAACTGTTCAGAAAGTCCATCGCTTCGACTCCTGTGACGCCCGGTGACGGTAAGGGAAAGATGGCCGGCCGAGGCGACCACGCGGACCGGCGAGTCGGGCCCACGGGTCGTTTCGCGGCCAAGTGCCTCGGATTCGCCGATAGTTTTACCAACGCCGTTCGGCGAATGCAAGCACCCAATTTGGCGCATTTCGCGGATTTTCCGGCCACGCCGGTCCCTTGCGTTCCACCCCCCGCCCGCGTATTCTCCGCCCTATCCGGGGAATGGCCATGAAGCGGGTTCGCATCGGCAACGGCTGCGGGTTCTGGGGCGACAACCTCGACGCCCCGATTCGACTCGCCGAGGCCGGCCGACTCGATTACCTCACGCTCGAATACCTCGCCGAACTCACCATGTCGATCCTCGCGCTGCTCCGGCAACGCGAGCCGTCGGCCGGCTACGCCCACGACTTCCTCGACGTCCTCAAACGCCTAACGCCGACCCTGGCGAACCAACCAAATCTTCGCATAGTGACGAACGCCGGGGGCATGAATCCCGACAGCTGCGGTGTCCGCGCCAAGGAAATTCTGGCCGCCGCCGGCCTGCACGATCGGCCCGTCGCGGTCGTGACGGGCGACGATCTCTTGCCACGTCTCGACGAACTGATCGCGGCTGGACATCCGCTCGCCAATCTCGATTCGGGCGAACCGTTCGCTGGCGTCCGCGCTCGGGTCGTGAGCGCCAACGCTTACCTCGGCTCGCAACCGATCGTCGAGGCGTTGCGGCTCGGGGCGAAGATTGTGATCACCGGTCGCGTCGCCGATGCGTCGCTCACGGTCGGGCCGGCCATGTTCGAACATGGCTTCCCGGACGTCGATCGCATCTGTGCGGCCACGGTCGCGGGCCACTTGATCGAATGTGGTGCCCAGGCGACCGGTGGGCTGTGGATCGACTGGCCGGCCGTTTCCGATCTGGCGACTGCGGGCTACCCGATCGCCGACTTCGCGGCCGACGGGACGTTCCGAATCGAAAAGCCCCCTGGGACCGGAGGGGCGATCAACATCGAGACGATCGCCGAGCAACTCCTGTACGAAGTCGGCGACCCGGCCACGTACCTGACGCCCGACGTGACGGCCGACTTCACGACCATCTCGCTCAAGCAAACCGCGCGAGACATCGTTGAAGTGACCGGCGCGCGCGGCCGACCCGCGACCGATTCGTACAAGGTCTCCATCGCCTACCGCGATGGCTTCGCGGCGAGCGGCACGCTCGTGTTGCTCGGCCCCGACGCCGAACGCAAGGCCCGCTTCGCCGGCCAAGTCCTGCTCGATCGACTCGCCCAGGCGGGCGTAAAATTCGAGCATTCGTTGATCGAGGCACTCGGTGCGGGCGATTGCGTGCCCGGCGTGATTCGTGCAACCGCCCCGCCGCCCGAAGTCGTGATGCGAGTGGCAGTCCGTTCAAGCAAGAAGGCCGATGTCGAGCGCTTCACGAAGGAATTCGCCCCCCTGGTGACGGCCGGCCCGCCGGGCGTCACCGGCTACACGACCGGCCGACCAAGCGTGCGCGAAGTGTTCGCGTACTGGCCGGC
>JANLUE010001402.1:0-4287 GCA_031363325.1 Gemmataceae bacterium | reverse complement strand
CGAACGTCGAAGTCGCGACCGGGGTTGATGTGATCGGCGTGCGAGACTACATTCACGCGACCTTGAACAAGGCGGCGTAGGCTTTTTGATGATCTCCGTCTTCGTGAAGATTTCCACTCGCTCCGGAACCGTTTGCCCCGCCCGCGCGTCGAAGCTATAGTACGCTAACCGTTCGACTCTCCCGCCACGCCCGTTTTTCGCCTGTTCCGATTCTCGGTATGGCCTGATGCGAAGCTGCTGGACCCTCCTCGTTGGGCTGTGCTGCGCCATGGGGTCGCACGCCGCTGACTTTACCAAGGACGGTGTCGCGTTCCTTCAGAAGCATTGCGTCGCCTGTCACGGCGAGAAGAAAAAATCGGCCGACGTGGCTCTCCACGCGATCGCGGATGAATCGGCACTTCTGCAAAATCGCAAGCTGTTCCAGAACGTGCTCCGCGTGCTCGCGGCCGGCGAGATGCCGCCGCCCAAGAAGCCACAACCGACGATCGAGGAACGCGAGCAGTTCAAACAACTCGTGTCGGCCGTATTCGACCGTGCCGACCAAGACGCGAAGCCCGACCCGGGGCGAGTCACCGTTCGCCGACTCAACAAGACCGAGTACGCCAACACCGTTCGCGACTTGACGGGCGTCGACTTCAACCCGGCCGAGGACTTCCCGGCCGACGATGTCGGTTACGGCTTCGACAACATCGGCGACGTACTCACGCTCTCGCCGGTGTTGATGGAACGTTATCTGTCGGCCGCTGAGGCGATCACGGCGCGAGCCATTGCCGTTGAACTTCCGAAGCCGCCGCAGCGATTCGTCGATGGCCGTTACCTCGAGCCGGGCACGAATCCGGAGAAGGTGCCGAAGTTTCGGCCGATCACCAAGGGCAGTCTCAATTCGCTGTACCAGTTGACGCTCGGCGGCGATTTCACGTTTCGCTTCAAGGCGTTCGCGAAAACCGCGGGCCCGGACGCCGTGAAAGCGAGCGTCACGGTTGATGGCAAGGAAGTGAAATCGTTCGACCTGCCGGCCGGGGACGAGATATCATCGGCTGTCTACGAGGTGAAACTACCGCTCGCCAAAGGCGATCGGCGGATCGCCGTCACGTTGACGAACCCCCTGAAGGACGAGAAGGGCGAGCGAACGATCGCCATCCAGTGGTTCAATCTCGAAGGACCAAGCGACACGCGGCCCGAGACACAACGGAAGCTGCTGGCGGCCGACGCGTCGAAGCCCAAACGCGAACAATCCGCCGAGATCCTGAAGCGATTCGCGACCCGCGCCTATCGTCGGCCCGCGACGACGGCCGAGGTCGATCGACTGGTGCAACTCGTCGAGGCCGCCGAGAAACGCGGCGACAAACTTGAAGCGGGCATCCAGATCGCCTTCCAGGCGGTGCTCGTCTCGCCCAAGTTCCTGTTCCGCGTCGAACTCGACAATCGCCCGGCCGGACCGGAGCCCCGGGCGCTCGACGACTATCAGCTCGCCTCGCGACTCTCGTACTTCCTGTGGTCGACGATGCCGGACGACGAACTGTTCGACCTGGCCGGCAAGGGCCAACTGTCGGCCAACCTCGACGCCCAGGTCGCACGCATGTTGAAGGACCCGCGGGCGAAGTCGCTCGTCGACAACTTCGTGATGCAATGGCTCCAGGTGCAACGGCTCCAATCCTTCGCGCCGGACGCGAAGATGTTTCCGAACTTCAACGAGCAACTTCGCTCAGCGATGCTCCAGGAAACGCGCATGTTCTTCACGGAGTTGATCCGCGAGGACCGCCCGATCCTCGACCTCATCGACGGCCGCTACACGTACTTGAACGGGCCGCTCGCCCAACTCTACGGCATCAAAGACACGGCCGGCAATACCTGGGACCCGAAGGACAAACGACCCGGGGGCAAACCGATTCCCTGGGACAAGTTCGTCCGCGTTGATCTTCCGCCGGACGGATTGCGCGGCGGTTTACTCACGCAAGCGAGCGTACTCACGGTGACATCGAACCCGACGCGAACGTCGCCCGTGAAGCGCGGCCGCTGGGTCTTGGAGCAGATTCTCGGGACGCCACCCCCACCTCCACCCCCAGATGTGCCCGAACTGAAAGACGATGCCGTCGCGACCGGCTCGCTGCGGAAGCGCATGGAAGAACATCGCAAGAACCCGGCATGCGCCAACTGTCACGCCAAGATGGACGACATGGGCTTCGCGTTCGAAAACTTCAACGCCATTGGTGCATTTCGGGACAAAGACGGCGAGTTCCCCATCGACCCGGCCGGCAAACTGCCCGATGGCGAGGCGTTCAAGAACCCGAATGAACTCAAGGCGATCTTGAAAGGCAAGCAAGAACTGGTGACGCGCAACCTGGCCGAGAAACTGTTGACGTACGGCACCGGGCGCGGCCTGGAATGGTACGACAAGCGGGCGCTCGACGGGATCGTCGCGGAAACCGCGAAGCGCGAGTATCGGTTTTCGGCCTTGGTGACCGCGATCGTTCGGAGCGACCCGTTCCGATTGAAGCGAGGCGAGTTGGCCGCGACGCGCTAGCGGAGCGCTTCACGCGGATGTCGGGAATTCGTGTTAACGAGGAATTGCCATGTCAACGAAACGCCTCGATCGTCGAACCGTCCTCAAGGGCCTCGGTGCAGCGGTCGCCTTGCCGTGGCTCGACGCGATGGGCCCGGTCGCCGCGTGGGCCGACACGCCGTCGGCCGGCGCGAAGGCGCCGAATCGCATGGCGTTCCTGTACGTGCCGAACGGCGCGAACATGGCCGACTGGACGCCGAAGGCCGATGGTCCGCTCGGCGAGTTGCCCGCGATCCTCGAGCCATTGAAGGACTTCAAGGCCGACTTCTCAGTTCTCACCGGCCTGACCGCCGACAAGGCCCGCGCAAACGGAGACGGGGGCGGCGATCACGCCCGGGCCCTATCCGCGTTCCTCACCGGCTGTCAGGCACGCAAGACCGATGGGACGGACATTCGGGCCGGCGTCTCGGTCGATCAGGTGGCCGCCGGGCGGATCGGCGATCGCACGCGACTCGCGAGCATTGAGATCGGGGCCGAGGCCGGCGCGATGGCCGGCAACTGCGATTCGGGTTACTCGTGCGTCTATTCCTCGACGATGAGCTGGCGGTCGGCCACGCAACCCTTGCCGAAGGAAGTGAACCCGAAGCTCGTGTTCGAGCGCCTGTTCGGATCGGGCGGCGACGCGGAGCGAGCCAAGCGTGACGCCCGTCGCAAGAGCGTGCTCGACTTCGTCCGCGAAGACTCGGCCGACCTGAAGGGCAAACTCGGGGCGACCGATCAACGCAAGCTCGACGAATACTTCTCGGCCCTTCGCGACGTGGAGCAGCGAATTCAGAAGGCCGAGAAACTACCGCCGATCAAGACCCCCGAGTACAAGGCCCCGACCACGATCCCGGCCAGTTACGAGGAACACTTGCGGCTCCTCTGCGATCTGATGGTCCTCGGCTTCCAAGCCGACGTGACGCGCGTTTGCACGTTCGTGTTCGCCAACGAGGGAAGCAACAAGCCGTATCCGTTCGCCGGCGTTCCGGACGGGCACCACGATCTTTCGCACCACGGAAACGACGCGAAGAAGAAGCAGAAAATCCGCGACATCAACACGTTTCACATCAAGCAACTCGCCTACCTGCTCGGCAAATTGAAGTCGGTGAAGGAAGGGAACGGCACGCTGCTCGACCATTGCCAACTCGCCTACGGAAGCGGCAACTCGGATGGAAACGCACACAACCACGAAGACCTGCCGATTTTGCTGGCGGGCCACGGTTGCGGCACGTTGAAGCCCGGCCGACACATCCGCTACGCCAAGGAAACGCCGCTCAACAACCTGTGGCTCGCCATGCTCGACCGCATGGACGTGAAGCTCGGCAGCCTCGGCGACAGCACCGGGGCGCTGTCCAAACTCGGGGCATGACCGTGGGCGGTTGGTGCTGCGACCAGACTAAGTCTTCCGGTCGAGCCGCTTCAAACTGCGTCTCGCCTAAACCCGAGCGTCCTGAAAACTGGAGTTTCTCTTGGTCGGGAATTTGGTCACCACTCGAAGCCCGACGACTTCCAAGTCGCCGTTCGGGACCGCCCCGTGAGGCTCGTCTGCCGCACCGCACAAGGCTGGCCTGTTTCGCCAAGGCCCCGCCCTCGAAGCGACCTTGACCAATTGAAAGTGAAAAGCCCGGCACCAAGTGGCCCTATCGCAATTCCTTGATCTTCAATTCTCCGACGACATGGACGTTCACGTTGATTCGGATCGGCTCGCCAAAACGACCCTCCGCGCCATTGCGGAAGCCGCA
>JANLUE010001384.1:0-2364 GCA_031363325.1 Gemmataceae bacterium | reverse complement strand
GAAACGGCGTCGAGCGACTTTCCGGCCATCATCGGTGGAGCAAGCCGAAGTAGAAGTTCGACAGGCAAGAGTCGAGGCGTTTCGACTTTCTGGTAACGGCGGAGATAAGCAGCAAATTCACGTAGCAACGGCAGACACGACTCGGCTCGCCGCAGCGCGGTCGCGTATTCACCCTGCTCTTCGGCGCGTGTCGCCTCGGCGCTAAGTGAAGAGCAAGTACGGAACGCCGACTCCAGATCGAGTTTCTTCGCCATCGGTCACTCCCGACTGAATGCCGATCGGCAAATGATGCAATTCTTGGAGGAAACGTGCTCGTCGGGCATACGAACCTCATACCTCTTGCGTTCAAGGATCGAAATCGTAACCGACACGAGGATCGATTGCCAGAATTGACCTGAACAAATTCTGAAATCTTGCCCAAATTCCCCCGTCATCCCGTCCCCCGTTGGGGTAGTTAACTCTGTAGAGGCTTTTCGTTCGTCCGCCGGACGGCGCGCCCGGCACGAGGTGCAGGTCGCCGTGGGCACTCCTTTGTGGAGGCGTCCATGCGACACCACCCCGATCATGCGCTCCCCATCCCAACCCTGACCCCCGAACGCCGACTGGCCGACCTCGCCGAGGTCCTGGCTCGGGGCGTCCGCCGGCACCTCGCCATCGCCGCCCAGTCGGCCGCCCTCAGCGCCGGCAGAAGTTCCGAAATCCTCAGGTTTTCCAGCCCTTCTGCGCTTGAACTCTCCGCCGACAAGAGCGTCAATGTCCACGCGGGTTAGCGCCCGCGAGCGACGGGTCCATTCATTGGGAGGCGAACATGCCAGTCGAAATCGGCCGCGAGATGGCGGCCCTGGGCAAGATGTCGGTGCAGCGATTGCGGGAACGATACGCCGAGGCGTTCGGCGAGCCGACGACCGGGAACAACAAGTCGTGGCTGGTCCGCCGGATCGCCTGGCGCTTGCAGGAACGGGCCGAGGGCGGACTCGACGAACGCGCTCGCAGGCGTGCGGCCGAGTTGAGCCGGGACGCCGGCCTGCGTCACGTCCCGCCACGCCCGAGGGCGAGGGCGACGGCCATCATCGAGACCGAGCCCGTGGCCGTGAACGATCCGCGCTTGCCGGCACCGGGCACGATCCTGACGCGGCCGTACAAGGGCGAGACGTTGGAAGTGAAGGTGCTGGCCGACGGCTTCGAGTTCCGGGGCGAGCGGTTCGCCTCGCTGTCGGCCGTCGCGAAGTCGGCCACGGGGTCGCACTGCAACGGTTTCGCGTTCTTCGGCCTCGCCCGCAAGGAGAGCAAGTGATGTCCACCCGCCGAACCAAATCGTTCCCCGAGCCAGCCCAACACGCGGGCGTGGTTCGCTGTGCCATCTACACCCGGAAGTCCACCGAGGAGGGCCTCGATCAAGCGTTCAACTCGCTCGACGCCCAGCGCGAGGCCGACGAGGCGTACATCGCCAGCCAAAGGCACGCCGGTTGGATACTGCTGCCGGATGTTTACAGCGATGCCGGCTTTACAGGCGGCAACGTTGATCGCCTCGCTCTCGCCCGGCTCCTTGCTGACATCGATGCTGGCCGGATCGACTGCGTGGTCGTCCACAAGGTCGATCGCCTGAGCCGGTCGCTGCTCGACTTCACCAAGCTGATGGCCGTGTTCGACCAGAAGCGGGTCTCATTCGTTTCGATCACGCAACGATTCGACACCGGCAGTTCGATGGGTCGGTTGGTCTTGAACGTCCTGCTGAGCTTTGCCCAGTTCGAACGCGAGATCATCGCCGAGCGAACCAGGGACAAAATGTCCGCAATGCGCAAGAAGGGGATGTGGATCGGGGGTTTGCCGCCGCTCGGGTTCGACGTCGATCCGTCACGCCGGCTCGTGATCAACCCGGACGAGGCGGCCCAGGTTCGAACCATCTTCGATCTGTACCGCCAACACGGCTCGCTGCTGCCCGTGGTCGAGGAACTCCGCGACCGAGGCTGGACGAACAAGCGCTCGACCACAAAGGCCGGCACGACGCGTGGCGGCAAGCCGTTCGATCGAACGAGTTTGTACCGGTTGCTGGTAAACGTGGCCTACGCGGGCCAGGTCGCCCACGACGGCCAAATCCTGCCGGGCGAGCACGCCGCGATCATCGAGCCCGACCGGTTCGCCGAGGTGAACGCACATCTCGCCCGCAACGGCAAGACCGGCGGCGCGATCGTCCGTAACCGCTACGGCGCGATCCTGAAGGGATTGCTCCGGTGTGCCGCCTGCGACTGCTCGATGTCGCCGACGCACACCCAGAAAAAGGGTGGCCGACGATACCGGTATTACTGCTGCGTCAGCGCCCAGAAGAACGGCCACAAGACTTGCCCGTCGCGCATGGTGCCGGCC
>JANLUE010001305.1:0-8635 GCA_031363325.1 Gemmataceae bacterium | reverse complement strand
AACCCGACGCGGCAGCGAGGGTCAAATACAGTCGCTTCTCACGTACGTACACTTCGACCGCCCGCGGCAATTGAAACAACAGGCTTCGGCCATCGCCGGCGCGACGACGCAGGTCGCGGCTCGAGATGTCGATCAGCGGCACCTCAACGGTTTGAAGCCGCACGCGCTTCGATTCGACGCCGAGCGCGTTCGCCAATTCGCTCGCGGTCCACAATTCGTGGCCGGGTCGGGCCGCCACCAGGATCGTCGCGCGATCGACGATTCGCAATGGCTCGTGCCAGCCGGGCAAATCGCGGACGGCGTCGGCCCCGAGGATCAGGAACCAATCGTTGTTCGGGTGCTGGGCGTGTAGTTCGTCGAGTGTGTCGGCCGTGAACGAGGGGCCGGGTCGATCGCGCTCGAGCGGCTCGACGCGAAACTTGTCCTCGTGGCCCGCGAGGGCGAACGAGAGCATGTCGACGCGGCGATCGAACGGCGCCACGGTGAGGCCGGGCTTGTGCGGCGGGCGGGCGCTTGGGAGAAACCAGACGCGGTCGAGCTCCGCCTGCTCGCGGGCTTGCTCCGCGATGATCAGGTGCCCGTAGTGGACCGGGTCGAACGTTCCGCCGAAGATTCCGATGCGCATGCCCGCCCTCCATTCCGGACAGTGTACGCGCGCTTCGGCCACAAATCGCACGCCGGTCCTGTTTTGCACGCCCGCGACCGGTTATTATGTAGAGGTGATCCCGCGCCCCGTTCCGCCCCGTCGGCGGGAGGATGCTATGACCGGCCTATTTTCCGCACTGATCGACTACCTGGAGGAAGAGGATTGGAAGTACGAGATCCTGGAAGGCGAGACGATCATCCGGTTCCACTTCAAGGGGAGCGCGGGCCGGCTCCTCTGCTATGGCGAAGTGGATGAAGAAAAGTACTGGCTGATCTTCTACTCGTACCTGCCCGTCAACGTTCCGCCCGAGAAAATGGCCGCCGCCTCCGAGTTCGTCGCCCGGGCCAATCGCGGCATGCGGATCGGCAACTTCGAACTGGACTTCGACGATGGCGAGGTCCGCTACAAGACAAGCCTTGATGTCGAGGGCGGCGAACTCGCGTCGAAGATGATCGACAACCTGCTCCGAGCCAACCTGTCGACGGTGAACCGATATTACGGCGGCTTGATGGAACTGATCTACGGCGAGAAGTCGGCCGGCGAGATCGTGCGGAAAATTGAAACTCCGCCCGACGACCTGGACGCGATCGACGAGGACGAAGTCGAAGACCTGGACGACGAGGAGACGCCGTTTTCCTCATCGGACGACGACGAAGACGAAGACGGGCACCGAAGATTTTGAAGCGACGAGAGCGAGCCGAAGGCTCGCTCTCGTCAATTGGAATCGATCAGTTCAGCGGAAAGGTCGAGGCAGCTCTAATTGAGTTTTTCGGTTGACCCGGCCGCAAAACATAACTCGTGCGATGCTTGCCACAGAACAAGTGTCAGTTTGACTTATCAATCAATCGCCACGGAGAGTGACGCGCCCGAAGTCACGGACACCGTTCGCTCTTTTGTCGGTGTTCGAAACGACTCCGGAACCTTTGAGAAAAGTGCGTCGAACTTCGATTGATCGGATTGAGTCCGACCCTGGGCCGGGGCGATGGAGTAGGCGTACGTGCCGGGGACGGCCGTTCCTTCGAACGTGCCATCGGACTTCACGTTGACGTTTGCCACATAGGCGGAGTGCATCGGCTGAAGCACGAGCACAACGTCGCCGAACGGTGCTCCGCCCCGCGTCAGCTTTCCCGTGAACGAAACGGGGTCGTCGATGGGTTTCGGGTTGGAGTTACATCCGATCATCAACAGAACCGCGGCAATCAAGGTGCGACGCATGCGGAGCCTTCAAGTAGGGGAGGAATGAAACGACCCGCGTCGTCAACGCGGGTCGCCAAGATTCGTCGTGCGGATCGTCAGTCGGCGGAAGCGATCTGACCATCCTCCGCGCCCACGAGATACTTCAGAACGACGGGGTCGATGGTATCGCGGAAGAAGCGGACCGAACCGTCTCCCATGGCAACGTTGCATCCACCCGGGTGGAAGCTGAACGGCTCGTCGTTCGGGCCGCAGTTGTTGATTTGCCACGGGCACTCGGGCGGACCGCCAATGACCGAATTGTTGTTGTTGATTTTGGCGATCCGACTGCCGAGTGAGTTGCTTGGGCCGGAGACACCGTTCGCCGGTCCGTCCGGGTCCGCCCAGGCGTGTACTCGGCGCTGGTTGGCAGGCACGCCCGGAGCGACGAGCGGATCGGCCGGACTGGCGAGCGGTCCAACGCGGCTCGAGGCCGCTCCGAACCGACTCACCGCCGGATGAGCGCGGCCGGCATCCTCGATGAACAGAACCGTGTTGCTCGCACCGTCGGAGACCTGCGCGATGGTCCGACCATCACACGACAGCATTCCTTGGATCGCGTCGGCCGCACCGCCTCGAGTGCCACGGTTCGGGCCCAGTTCGATGATATCGCTGATCGCGACGGCCATGTAGTCAATACCGCCGTAACCGTGTTGCGGATCCCGATTCGAGATCGGCGTGCTCGGGCACAAAAACGTTTTGATCGTCGTTTTCGCCGCGGCTTGGCTTTGGGGAACCGTCGGATCGTTATAGGCCAATCCGCGTGCTTTCAGATGGAGCCGCGCGCCGGAGGAGGTCGTCCAGTAGCCGCCCGCACTGGACCCACCGTAGGCCGCGAACGGATTCGACGAAATGTCGAATTGTCGATAGACGTTGTCCTGCTCGATGTACGGCAGGAGCATCGTACACCACGAGTGAATCATGTAGGTCGTGGTCGAACTTCCCGTCGAATCACACTGACCCGTCGCAGGGAGAATTCCGTAGGCACTTTCGTAATTGTGAGCCCCGAGCGCGAGTTGTTTCAAGTTGTTGGAACACGACATTCGGTTGGCCGCTTCGCGAATCTTCTGAACGGCCGGGAGCAGCAGGCCGATCAAGATTGCGATAATCGCAATCACGACCAGCAATTCGATCAGCGTGAACCCACGCCGGCCCCTCTGGGCGAGATACTTGACCATGATGTCCTCTCAGGAATGACTCGGGACGAAAGCAGATCGACCGGCGTCGATACATTGCCCTTCTTACCGAGATGTCACTCAAGTGCAACGAACATCCGATGCGATATCAATGAAGGTTAAGTGATGAGGCCATAACAATATCTTCACACATTCAACACATTGCGGAGGCGCTCGTGTTTCTCGATTTTTCCCGAGCGGAATTGCTAATTGTCGACGCCCAGCGCGGCTTCACGGACCTCTCACTGGCGGAATTGCCGGTGCCCGGCGGGCTCGAAATCGTGCCCGCCGTCAACCGATTGCTTCAGCTGCCTTGGTCACGCGTCGATGCGACCCAGGACTGGCACCCACCGGATCATCGTTCGTTCCTCGGCCGAGCCGACAATCTCTATCCGCCCCACTGCGTCATGAACACGCCCGGGGCCGACTTTCTGCCCGGCCTGGCCACCGAGCGGTTCCACGCTATCTGGCGCAAAGGATTCCAGTCCGACTTCGAAGCCTATGCCGTGACGGCTCAGCACCCGGCGTTCGTCGCGACGCTTCGTGCGGCCGGGATCAAGACTGTGGTCGTATGTGGGATCGCCACGAACATCTGTTGCTTCTTCACAGCCCGCGATCTCCGCATCGCTGGCTTCGATGTCTGGATGGTCGAAGACGCGAGCGCCGGCATCGACGTGCCGGCCGCGGGCTTGTTTCAGGCGAAGGCCCGCGGCGAGGGGCTGGCGCTCGGCATCAAGTACGTGACGGTCGCGGATTGCGCGCCGTGATGCCGCCCATACACTGCGAGGAACCCCGGAGCCATCACGATGGACGACCTCGCCACCCAGGAAGTTCAGATCAAGCTCGGGGGCGGGCCCAAGGCGATCGAACGGCAACACGAGAAGAGACGACTCACCGCGCGCGAGCGGATCGAACGCCTCGTCGATGCGGGCACGTTCCTGGAGCTTGGGCTGTGGGCCGGATGGAAGATGTACCTCGACTGGGGCGGCGCTCCGTCGGCCGGGGTCGTCGTTGGAATTGGCCGAATCGCGGGCCGATCGACGATGGTCGTCGCGAACGACGCGACCGTAAAGGCCGGCGCCTTCTTTCCAATGACGTGCAAGAAGGTCCTGCGGGCCCAGCGGATCGCCCTCGAGAATCGACTGCCCCTGGTCTACCTGGTCGATTCGGCCGGCGTGTTCCTGCCGCTCCAGGACGAAGTATTCCCCGACGAGGACGACTTCGGTCGAATCTTCCGGAACAACGCCGTGATCTCGGCGACGGGCGTGCCGCAATTTGCGGCGATCATGGGGAACTGCGTCGCCGGCGGCGGCTACCTGCCCGTCCTGTGCGACAAGCTTCTGATGACGGAGGGTAGCGGGCTGTATCTGGCCGGGCCGGCCCTGGTGAAGGCGGCCATCGGTCAAACCGTGAGCCACGAGGACCTCGGCGGGGCGGCCATGCACGCCGGGATCAGCGGCACGATCGACTATCGCGAGAAGGACGAAGATTCGTGCTTGCAACGACTCCGAGATTTGATTGAGTTGTTGCCGGCCGATGTGAACTGCGTAACTGTTAGCGAATCGCCGGCACCCGATTGGAGCACATTCACATCGCAGTCGGAGCACGACGTTCGCGACTTGATTCAAGCGATCCTCGATCCCGAGTCGTTCAACGAATACAAAGCTGAATTCGGGCAATCACTCGTGTGCGGCACCGGCCGGCTCGGTGGTCGGCCGATTGGCTTGGTGGCCAATCAACGGAAACGATCCAAGCCGGCGGCCGGGCCGATGCACTTTGGCGGCGTGATCTACGTCGATAGTGCCGACAAAGCGGCGCGATTCGTCATGGATTGCAACCAGATCCGCATCCCAATCCTATTCCTGCAAAATGTCAACGGCTTCATGGTGGGCAAAGACTCGGAGCAGGCGGGCATCATTCGCTCGGGAGCCAAACTCGTCAATGTGATATCGAACAGCGTCGTACCGAAGATCACGGTCATCACCGGGGGGTCGTTCGGGGCCGGCAACTATGCCCTGTGCGGCAAGGCGTTCGACCCCCGGTTCATCTTCGCCTGGCCGAACGCCCGCTACGCGGTCATGGGCGGCGATCAGGCGGCGAACACGTTGCTCGATGTTCAGGTGACGGCCCTGAAACGAGCCGGCCGCGAACCCGACGCGGCCGAGATGGCCGCCCTCCGCGATCAAGTGAAGGCGAGCTACGAAGAGAAGACCGACGTGCGCTACGCGGCGGCGCGGCTGTGGGTCGACGCGATCATTCAACCCCCGGAGACGCGAAGTGTATTGTTGCGAGCGGTGACAATCGCCACGCGGTACGACGACGGGCGACCGTTCCGGACGGGCGTCTTGCAAGTGTGAAGAGCAGTGGAATTCCTGGTGTTGCGGCAAGATCGGCAAATGGCGTAGTTTACCGGTCGTTCGCGAGCGGCGGGATTTGGCGAAGGGAGCGGAAAGAACTCAGGTTGCGGCAAGTGGCGGTCCGAAGATATGGGCGTTCGACCCAACGAGGATTTGACATGACCGCGCGATGGACCGGAGTGTTGATCGCGCTCGCTCTCGCGGTGCCTATGGCCCGAGCACAGGACCTGCTACCTCCGCCGGTCCCAAGCGGCCCGCCGATTGTCCTGGCCGGCTCGGCGATTCTCGACGATACGCCGCCCAGTGGCCGTCCAACGATCACGGCGACCGTGGCCGAGACACCGTTCCTCGACAACGGCCTCAACTTGTCCGGCGCGCATCCACGGCACCCGACGCCGCCCCCGGCCGGGTTCGTCAGCTCGGCGTGCAATTTCAATCCGTGGTGCGGGGACAACATTTTCTCGCCCGACTTCTCGTCGTGCCAGGTGCTGCTCGGAGGATATTTCTCCTCCAAGCTCGGCCCAAAGATTCCATCGTTCAGTTACGTGCCGTTCACGCTGCGACAGGGCTGGATGTTGAACGCCCCGGCGGAGCACGAGTCGAAGTGGCGTGGCTGTTGGGAGTTCCTCTGCGACATCACGGCCGCCCCGATCGTCTCGAGCTACGGCAGCTATCTGTTCGGTCCGTCGTTCCTGCTGCGCTACAACTTCGTCCAGCCGGACGCCGCGCTCGTGCCGTACTTCCAGACGGGACCGGGTTTCGTCATCAGCGATGCCTACAAGGACCGGAGCCAGGGCGCGATCGGTCAAGCGTTCGAGTTCTATCTGCATGCCGAATTCGGGCTGCACTATTTCCTGTCGAACAACTGGGCGATCGACCTGGAAGGTGGGCTGCAACACATCTCGAACGCCCGACTGGCGAAGCGCAACCTCGGCGTGAACGCCTTCGGCTTTTCGGTCGGCGTCACTTACTACTTCCCATCGGGCGGCCGGTGAGAGTCGGCGCCCGTCGGGCTTGCCGCGCCGAGTGCGACTCGAAATGCGAGGTCGATACACTTGGCGAGCGACGTTCGCGCCGTCGATTTCTAGCCGTATCGCGGGCTCGCTGACCTCGTTTATGGTGGGCCGCCTTGCCAGCCCTTTTTCGTCGGGTGGACTTCGCAAGTCGGAACAGTACGAGCGGAACTTGAATCTGGAGTTCCTACGTGCCGTACGAGAAGTTGAACCGGCCGCCATCTGAATGGAAAATATGCTCGGCGTCGCGAGCGGCGACCGTTTGCCGTATTTGACCGGCGTTATCGATCAACTGGAGGCGATGGACTGACCGCGTGGCCTGGCGCGTTGAATCTACGCCGGCCAGGCCCGCAGCGCCAATTCGACGACGCGATTCAATTCTTTGCGGGTCGCACCGCCGGCCGATTGCACGGCGATTCCCTGCAGCACCGTCGACACGTACTTCGCCAGGTCGGCCGGGTTCGATTCGGCCGGCAGGTCGCCCGTTCGCTTCGCTAGCTGCAGCCTCACTCTCAAGGCCTCTTCGCCGGCCGCGCGGCGGGCGGCGAGTTCGCGGCGGATCATTTCGGTTCCTTCGCCGCAGGACAGTGCGCCTTGAACGGCGAGGCAACCGCCGGGGTTCCGTTTGTCGGTCACGAGTTCGATCGCACCGAGCAACAATCGTTCGACGACCGCGCGGGCCGTCGGTTCGGCGAGGGCCGCTTGAATGTAGCACCCGTGCCCGGCGGCGTAGCGGTCGAGCGCCCGGCGGAACAGTTGCTCCTTGTCGCCGAAGGCCGCGTACAGGCTGGGGCGATTGATCCCCATCGCGGCCGTCAGGTCGGCGAGCGACGTGCCTTCGTAGCCGTGCCGCCAGAACAACCGCATGGCCCGGTCGAGCGCCTCGTCCTCATCGAACTCGCGCGGCCTCATGAAAAAACTCCGCCGCCTGTAAGACTCGTTGTCTAGTATTGTACTGTCTGGTACAGAACCTGTTCAAGGAGTCGGTCATGTCGAAGCAACTCAACGGCAAAGTGGCCCTGGTGACGGGCGGTTCGCGGGGCATCGGGGCGGCGATCGCCGAGCGGCTCGCCCGGGACGGGGCGAACGTGGCGATCAGCTATTCGGCCTCGCCGGAACGAGCCGAAGGTGTCGTTCGCAAGATCGAAGGGCACGGCGTGAAGGGTGCCTCGTTCAAGGCCGATCAGGCCGACCCCGCGGCGGTCGCGGCCCTGGTCGAATCGACCGTGAAGAAGTTCGGCCGACTCGACATCCTCGTGAACAACGCCGGCGTGTTCGTGATGGGGGCCATCGGCGACCCGGCGGCCGACATCGCGGCGTTACAACGCGAACAAGCGATCAACGTCGGTGGGGTCGTCGCGGGCGTTCGGGCGGCGACGAAGCACATCGGTGAGGGCGGGCGAATCATCACGATCGGCTCGTGCCTCGCGAGTCGAGTCGGCGTGCCGGGCCTCGCGGGCTACTCGGCGTCGAAGGCCGCAGTCGTCGCTTATTCGCGCGGCTGGGCCCGCGACCTCGGCCCAAACAAGATCACGGTCAACGTCGTTCAACCGGGGCCGATCGATACCGAAATGAACCCGGATAGCGGGGACTTCGCGGCCGCTCAGCGTGCGATCACAGCGCTCGGCCGATACGGCAAGCCGGAGGAAATCGCGGCGGCCGTGTCGTTCCTGGCGAGCCCGGAAGCGTCGTATGTGACGGCGGCCGTACTTGATGTCGATGGCGGCTACGGGGCGTAAGGTTCGATCATCGCACGTCGAACCACGGCCTGCGCGGTTCGGCGTGCTTCGCGGTATGGCGATGTTGGTTCAACGGAAACAGCAGGAAACGCCCGAGCAATCCCGGTTGCCGATCCTGGGCCACTTGCCCGGGTTCAAGGTTGCCATGTTGTCGCCAGTGGCGGATCAAGTAAAGGGCAACCGTGCTCGTAAACATCGGGCCGACCCACAACGCGATGTAGTTCAGCACGGCCGAGCGCTCGGTCAGGAACGTGATCCAGCCGAGGCCGCAATTCACAAGCGTGATGAAGGTGATCCGCATCAAGGTCATCGTCTTCGCCGAATAGACGCCTGGCAACGTGCCCCGGTGATAACACCGTTCCGGTAGCGCGGCGAAGACCCCCATCGCGATCAGCCACAAGATTGGCGGAACCCAGATCAGCACGGCTTCAACCGTTGCGTCGCCGAGTTCGCGACGGAAGAAATACAGCGC
>JANLUE010001300.1:0-6553 GCA_031363325.1 Gemmataceae bacterium | reverse complement strand
TGTTCGATCGAACGTCGCAAGCGACGTCGAAGATCGTCGCGGACTTCATCGGGCAGGCTCGCGAACGACCAGTCGGCAGCGTCCGGGTAGTTGGCTTTCAAGCTCTTCGCCCGATCCGCGTAAAGTTCGGCGATCGACGCGGTCGCCGGCGCTTCGTTGATCGCCAGGGGGGCGGCATCGCCGTTCAGGCCGAACGCGGCAGCCACGTCGCGGACGAGCGTCAATCGCTTCGCAGCCGTCCGCCATTCGGCCTCGGCGGGCATCACGTCGTCGTAGGCGAACGCCGACCCACGAACCGGATCGGACTTTGCGAACGGCGGGCCTTTCGCCGCATCGTCCATCAGGGCCTTGACGCGTTCGGCCCAGGCGGGCGACAGGTCGGTCGCACTCAGCAACGCGGCCGCCCGGTTCTTCAACGCGAACGCGTGCTGCGTCAATTGGCCGACCGCGTCGCGTAAGCTCGGCACGTCTTTCGTCAACAGTCGTTCGCGGAGTTGGTTCGCTTCGGTCCCGGCCCATTCGCCCTGGTACTCGGCTGGCGGGTTCAACGCGGTCAAGCGCGTTTCGAGTTGCTTCAATTCGCCGAGCGACCGAGCGGTGTTTGGAAGCGGGATGGCCGACACATCGTCGCGGAAGCGCTGATACGCTTGCCCCTCCTCGAGTCGGTTTCGCACGAACGATCGCAGAGTATCGGGAAGCGTCGAGAATTCGGGATGTTTGATGATGTCGTCCAGGTCGCGGAGTCGGCGCTCGAGGCCCGGCCCGAGCCGGGTCGCGACCACGGGTGGTTCGTTCGCTCGATACGCTTCAACGCGAGCTTCGAGCGACGATGTTTCCGGCGGCGGCGAGACGTTGAACAACAGGGCCGCGCCGACGATTAGCGCCGCGATGAACCCCCCGGACCCGCCGACCGTCCACGCCAGGCGCTTCCGCGATGTGGCTCGTCGAGCGCGGAAAGCGATCGCTTCTTCGAGGGCGGAGTGGAACAGCTCGGCCACGCCGACCGGCTCGCGCGATTGTGCGTCCGAATCGGCGAGGCCCGGCTTGTGGATCGCCGTTGAACGCACGTCGAGCGCCAGGCTGCCGAAGGTTAGCAACTCCGTGCCGATTCCCTCGTCGGCCAGAAACTCGCGGAAGCGACGTTCGACTTCCTGCTCGCGGACGGTGATTCGACTGAGCCAGTCGGCTCGCGTCATGCGCTCGTCGGCGAGCACGTCGCATTTGGTGAGCACGAGATAGACGGGCAGCCCGCCGACCTCGACGGCACGCGTGCGATACTTCTCCAGGAACCGCAGGAAGCGAACGAACTCGCGGAAGTCGCCATCGATCTGTTCGAGGGCCGCTGACGCGTCGATCGTGAGGATCAACGCGTCCGCGGAAAGAACCGTTTCCGCCAGCGATCCCGGGTCCTGTTCGAACGACTTCTTCTGGCCGAGCAGATCGTTCGCGACGCGGCCATCGCAATCGTAAAGAACCGCTGGCGTGACTCGACCGCCAGTCGGGCTGAAGCGAATCGGGTAAGGAACGATTTCCTGCTGGGTTTCCTGGGGCCGTTCGTCGTAGGTGCGACGTCGGAGCTCCGCCAGGCCTTGCGAGAGGTCGGTCAGGTGGCCACGCAAGGCGCGCGGTTGCGTATGGGCGGCCTGGGCGAGCGCCCCGAGCAGCGACGACTTGCCGGCGTCCGGCATGCCGAACAGCACGACCCGGACGGCCGACGGGTCGGCCGCGACGGTCGTCGGTGCGGGCTCATTCAGGGCCGACATGCGGGGTCCTATTCGAGCTTCCGATCGGGCTTCACCCGCAACGTGCCGAGGGCGAGCGAATGGGCGAACGCCTCGAACTTGACGACGTCGGGGTGCGAATCGGCCGTGCTATCGCGATAGAAGTACAACTCGACTTGGCCCAGTTTCTCGTTTGCTTCCTTCATCGACCGCAGGTGTTTTTTGGCCGCTTCGAGGTCGAGGCCGTCGCGTTGGCCGTCGAAGCGGAACGTGTTCGGGAAGTCGGCCGGCGTCAAGACGGTGATGCGTTCTTTCGTGATTTCCAGGCTCTTCGGGTTCGCTTTCGGGTCGGCCCGAGTGTCGCGTTGATTCTTGTCGGTCGGGTCCGCCTTGCCCTCGCCGCCCGGCCCGGCCCCCTCGCCATCCCCCGACCCGCCAAAACCCCAGCCCGATCCGCCGCGAAACACGATTAACGCCACCAGGATCGCGACGATGATCCCGCCGATCACCCGGAGGGCGCGTTCGAGAGTGTTGTTGATCTTTTGCTTGAAGGCGAACTTGGCGAGTACGCGGCAGATCAAGAGCGTCAACCAGTTGCCGATGAGAAACCCGCCGGCCACCGCCAGGATGCCGATGAACACCTTGCCGGCGTTCGCAATGAAGTCGGCGTAGAGGGGTTGCACGAAGGGAGTGCCTCTCGGTGTGTGGCGGGCCGCACGAACTCGAAAGGGAATTTGTAGACGTATTCGATCGGGTCGGCATCGAGTCCGACCCAAATGCCCGTCGGACTCACTCCTTCCCCACCTACGATGGAGGAGTACTCAAAGGAACTTCAACATGCACTCCTCGCTGCTGACACTCGCCCTGGCTCTCGCTCCCGGGGCCGACTCCTATCCGAACGCCGGCTTGCTCATCGAAGCGGACGCCTTGAAGAAAGTTGATGCAAAGTCGACGGCCATCTTCGACGCTCGCGAGGAGAAGGCCTACTCGAGTGGCCATGTCCCCGGTGCGGTTCGCCTGCCGCTGGCCGAGTGGGGCAAGGCCGTTCCGGACACGCCCGAGGCTTGGGCCGGTCGGCTCGGCAAGATTGGGCTCACGGCAAATACTCCGGTGGTCGTCTATGGCGGGGCCGACGTTCGCGACGCGGCCCGGGCCTGGTGGGTTCTGAAGTACGCGGGTGCCGGCGACGTTCGGCTCCTGAATGGCGGTTTGCCCGCCTGGGAGAAGGCCGGTGGGCCGACCGAGACGAACGCCAACGCCCCGACGCCCGTGGACTTTGGCAAGCCGGCTCCCAAGCCCGATCGACTCGCCGAGAAGAAAGATGTGCTCGACTACGTTCGCAACAAGAAGGTGCAGATTCTCGACGCCCGCTCGGACGACGAATTCTGCGGCACGTCGAACACGGCCAAGCGGAACGGCCACGTCCCCGGCGCGATCGCCCTCGAGTGGACCGACTTGCTCGCCAAGGACAAATCGTTCAAGTCGCCGGCCGAGTTGAAGAAGCTGTTCGCCGACAAAAAGATCGATCTCGACCGGCCGGCCGTCACCTATTGCCAGTCCGGCGGCCGGGCCGCCGTGCTGGCCTTCGGCCTCGAACTGATGGGAGCGAAGGACGTACGCAATTACTACAAGAGCTGGTCCGAATGGGGCAACGCCACGGAGACACCCATCGACGTGCCGAAGAAATAACATCGCTTCACATACACTTTGGGGATGAAGCCGTTCCCAGAATACATCGTCACCGACCCGGCCGGCGTGCGGGCCTGTTGCGATGATGTGGCCGCCCACGCCCAGGTCGCGTTCGACACCGAGTTCGTCGGCGAGGACACCTACGTCCCGGATCTGTGCCTCGTTCAAGTCGCGACACCGACCGCCCTCTACGTCCTCGATCCATTCGACACCGGCCCGCTCGATGAACTCTGGGAACTGATCGCCGACCCCGGTCGAACGGCCGTCGTCCACGCCGGCCGGGAAGAAGTGCGAATCTGTAAGGGGGCGATTGGCCGACCGCCAGCCAACTTGTTCGACGTGCAAATCGCGGCCGGGCTGTTGGGGCTCGGCTATCCGCTCGGTTACGGTCCGCTCGTCCAGAACACACTTCGCAAACGACTCACCAAGGGTGAAACGCTCACCGACTGGCGGCGTCGGCCCCTTTCACAGCAACAAGTCCGATATGCGTTCGACGACGTGCGCGATTTGCTGGCCGTCTGGAAGAAGCTCGATGTCAAGTTGCAGAAGCTCGGCCGATCCGGCTGGGCCAAGGACGAATTCACGGCGTTCACCAAACGAGCGTTGCTCGATGGCGGCGAAGTCGAACGCTGGCGAAAGTTGAAGGGCATCAGCAATTTCAACGCCGAACGATTGGCGATCGTTCGCGAAATCTATCTGTGGCGCGAACAGTCGGCCTCCCGGCGAAATCGGCCGGCTCGCACGGTGCTTCGCGACGATCTAATTGCCGAGATCGCCAAACGAAACCCGGACGGCGAAGACGACATCTCGACTCTGCGCGGCCTCGGCCGGGCCGACTTGACGGGCATCATCGAAGCGGTCGATCGAGCCCGCAAACTGCCGGCGAACAAATGGCCCGAGGAGGCCGAGCGCGACAACGATTCGCACGCGGTCGCCCTGGTGGCGAGTTTGCTCAACGTCGTGTTGGCCGACTGGTGCGCCCGCCAGGAATTGACGACGCCACTCGTCGCCACCTCATCCGACGTGCGCCGACTCGTCCGGGCGGCCGCGATCGGCGAGCCACCCCCGGACGATTGCGGCCTGACGGTCGGCTGGCGTGCGGAACAAGTCCTGCCGATGTTGAACGAAATCCTCTCGGGCCGGCGAGCCCTCCGAGTCCGTTCGCTCTCCGGCGAAGCGCCGTTGGAATACGGCTCGGCGCGGAAAGCTTAGAACGAGCGGAACCTTCGTCCCGCCACAACACTGCGAGGCCAACATGCCCGTACCGGACGAAGTTCACCTCCCCGGCGACACGGTCACTGGCACCGACCCAATTCTGTTCTCGCTTGAGTTCGTCGGTCGGATGCGGAAGCGCAAGGGGCTCTCGCACGTTCCCAGCATGCGATCCGCGATTTCCATTCCCGGCTTTTTGACGGCGCGCGGGTTTCGCAAAGGCGCGCTCGTCCCGCAGGACTATCTCGACGCGGCTGTCCTGAACACGCCGTTCGAGGATCAGCCGGCCGCGTACGAAGTCGCGCGCGAAATTCTGTTTCCGGCCGACCCGAAGCAAGTCGAAGCGGCTTCCTCGAAGTCGAGCCCGGCGAAACCGACCGCGCCCAAGTCGGCGACCAAGGACGCCGCCAAGTCGATCCTCGACGACCTCGCCGGCCTGAACCTCGACCTGAGTTCGCTCAGCGATCTCTCGGCCCTCGACTCGCTGCTCGAAACGGCCGAGGACAAGTCGCTGTTCCAGGCGTTCGACTTGCAACAGAAAATGCTCAAGTCGGCCGACAAGCAAGAACAGGCCGGCGGGCGACTCATCGATCGCTTCGGCGGGGCCGGCGAACTCGAAGCGCGGAACATCCGAACAATTCAACACGCGCAAGCCCTGATGCAGGAACTTTTGCGCGGCAAGATCAACAGCCTGGAAGCCGAAGATGTGGCCGACGGTTGCACGGCCGGCCACGGGCCGATGCTCGCGCGCGAGGTCCGACATCCCTGGGAGCAGGCGGGCGTGTTCGCGGGGACGCGCGACTTCGTACGATTGCAAGATTTGCTGAAAGACCTCGTCGCCGGCGGGTCGGCCATCGAATTGGGCCGAACCTTGCGATTCCTCGAACCGCACGCCGGCGTGCTCACCGGTTCCGAGCTGGAGGCGTTCCGCACGGCGGGCCTGAGCCGGGTTCGCGATCTCGCCGACCACGCCGAGTTGTTGGACGGGCTACGCAAGTGGATCGCCCCGCCGGACAAGCTTCTGAAACAAGCCGCCGGCGAGAACCCGGTCCGGGCGCTGGAAGCCGCCCGCTGGCTCCTCGAACGCTTCGGCGAGAACCTGCAGCCGCGCATCTTTGACCACTGGGCCAACGCCCATTCGACGATGCCGCAACTGTCGGAGTTGACCAAGCTCGCCATCGATTGCCCGCGCTGGGAGGACATGCTACACGCGGCCTACAAGGACTGGCTGGCGGAAGGAGACGCGGACGCGAAAGGCGCTCCACCCGATCCGAACGCGGCCGGCCGGTTCCAGCAACGCTGGATCGACGCGGCCGAACAACTCGTCGCGACGCGGCTCGCCGCCGGCAAGAAGCTCGCCCAGCGGGCCGTCGTCGATTGCCTCGAACGCGTCACCACGGCCGAACAATTTCTGCCGATGCTCGACGCGTTTCTCGAACGGCAGATTCAACCGTCCGATGTGCCGGCCGTCATCGAAGCGGGCCGCAAGTTGGGCATTGACGAGCAATTGATTCACGAACGCCTGGGCCAGCCGCTCGAACAACTCGCCCAGATGATCCGCGACGCGGTGACCGACCCGGAACGGTTCAAACGCCTGATCGAGAAGATCAAACAGATTCCCCCGGACCTATTGGCCGAACTGTGCGCCAAGGCCTTCGGCGATCAGAACCTGTCCGGCATGGCCGCCTTGTTGGCGATCGACATGGGCGGTGCGGCCGGGCAGGTGCCGGAACAGTTCGTCCGCGATTCGTGTGGTTACAAGGGCATCGGCGGCGGCATGAACCTGCTCCGCCAGTGGTTCACCGCTCGTGGAAAACTTTCCGATGGCCTGCGGGCCCACGTCAAGGAACTCGCCCGCCACGCGCTCACGGGGCTCGCGTTCGATTGGGTCGCGCGTGGACACGGTAGCGCCGAGGGCGGCCTCGTGCCGC
>JANLUE010001247.1:0-3636 GCA_031363325.1 Gemmataceae bacterium | reverse complement strand
CCGACTGCGCTACAGTGACAACTTCGGGCAGACCTGGAGCTCGACGACAACGATCGGGTCTGGATTCATGCCCACGGCGACCGTCGATCCAACGACCGGCGCGCTTGTTGTCGCCTATAACAGCACGCAGTTCGACCCGGCTGGCGTTCGCGTGGCGGCCATGCTCACGACTTCGATCGACGGGGCCGTCTTCGGCGATCCACTGGGCGGAATCCAGTTCGCCACGCCGAATTTCGTCAACCCGAAAGAACAATACTTCGATCAGATCAAGAACAAGGTCCTCGACTTCGAGCCAATCACGACCAACGGGGCGACCACGGGGACCGAAGGTTTCGGCAATAACGTGGGACTCGTTGCCCTCAATGGTCGGGTCAACCTCGTCTATTCGGGCAACCTGAACGAGGACGGGCTGGGCGATCAAGCCGGCAACATGATACAGCTCCGGACTCAAAGCATGACGATTGCGGCCGGCCCGCGCGTCACATCCGGGGATCAGGGCCAAATTCTCGCCAACGCCCAGGTCAACGAACTGATCCAGAATGGCACCGGTTTCTCGACCGGCCCGCTCCACGTTTACAACAACACGTCGGACCCGACGGACGGCCATCGCCAGTTCACTGGGTTCATAGTCACGTTCGACCGGGTGATCGACCCGGCCTCGTTCACTTCGGCCGATGTCATCGTCAAATACCGTTCGCCAACGGACGACCCGAGTACCGGTGGGACCGATGTGCCGGTTGGGAACATCACGATCACCCGACTCGACTATTACAAGGACCCGTTCGACGATAGCGATTACGGTTCGCGGCGATTCCTGATCGAAGTGACCGCCCAGAGCGCCGTTGGGACATATAGCTACGCGATCAAGTCCTCTGTCAACGACCGGATCCGTGGGACGAACTTTGCGTTCAACGTCACGCCGCCCTCACAGCCCTTCAATCAGACGCCGAACCTCGCGATCACCGACGCGATCGACCCCAACACGTTCCCGACGACGACGCCGGCCCTCAACGTCAATATTGGTGGCAACCCGCAAATCGGGGCCATCGCGGTACGGGTTCGGATTGCCCACCCGGACATCAGCGAACTGAAGATCGAATTGCTTTCGCCGACGGGCGTGCCCTTCCTATTGGTCCCGGCCGGGGACGCCGTGTCGGGTGCGAACTACGGCGGGGCGGGTTCCTTCACCACGTTCGACGATTCGGCCACGGACACGATTCTGTCCTCGACCGATGTGCCGCCCTACATCGGCACGTATCGGCCGATTGACAACCTGGGGCAACTCGTTGGCAGCCTCTCGAATGGCGGCTGGAAGCTTCGTGTGACCGACGCTGTCCAAAACCAACTTGGTACCATTCAGGCCTGGGGCCTCGACATTACGCCGGCCACGTTGACGATCACGACCGTGAACGGCAATCAGTCCGACCAGGACGGTGATGGTCGCGAGAACGAACAGCTTCCCTTCCCCGGTCGTCAGGACGACTGGTTCGCCGTTCCGAACCCGACGAGCCTGGCTCCGTTCCAACAGCCGTACGCGTCGGGTAGCTTGCCGATCGTCGTGACGGGACCACGGGTCATCGCCACGCGCGTCCAGGGTCAGGCGGCCAGCCCGGACAACCTCGTCCTCAACGCCACCGCCAGCGCACTCGACCTCCAGTTCGACCGCAAGATCAAGGCCTCGACGTTCACGCCGGCCGACGTGCTCAAGATCACCGGGCCGCTCGGCGATGTTTCAATGACGAACCTCCTCGTGACGCCGATCGCGTCGCTGGGTGGCGGGACCTTGGCAGCCGGGACAAACTCAGCCTTCTTCCGGGTTTCGTTCCTCCAGCAAAAGTTGGCCGGCTCATACCGTGTTCAACTTGGTAGCCACATCCAGGACGTGACTGGCCTGGAAATGGATGCGGACCAGGACGCCGGTGTTTCGAACCTGAAGGGGGACCTCGCCGGGGCCCCGGTCGAACAACGGGTGTTCGGTGAAGCCCCGGTTTCGATCGCACTTCCGGCCAACCAAACGACGACTGTCACGTTGAACGTGACCGAGTCGTTCGCCCTCCGGCAGGCACTTGCCACGATCTCGATCGTACATCCGCACGTCCGCGAACTCGAAGGCCGACTGGTCGCCCCGGACGGGACGACCGTGTTGCTCTTCTCGAACTCGCCGAACAGCGGGTCGGACGATGCGACGGCCCCGGTCGGCCAGGTGCCCGAACTGTTCACGAACATCACGTTTTCGGATCAGATTCCAGGCACGCCGATCCAGGTCGGCGGAACGACGAACGGAACGTATAACCCCGTCCAGCCGCTCGCTCAACTCAACGGACTCGCGACATTCGGGGCCTGGAAGCTCGTTATCCGCAACAAGGGCACGAACGCCGGGGCGATTCAGCAGTTCACGCTGGCCCTGGACCGGCCCCAGGTCGGCACGGGCCTTGGCGAAGAAATCGCCGACCAGACTTCGGTTGGATTCCGCATCTTCGTCAGCGACCTGACCAACCCTACCGCGACCAACAATTGGACACCGGTGGGCCCGGCCGGTAGTTCGCAGATCGACCCCCAGGGTCGAACTCTGGACGGGACCGTGGGACGGATCGGGGCCATCGCGGTCGACCCAAGCGACCCGACCGGCCAAACCGTCTATGCGGCCGGCGCCTCGGGCGGCGTCTGGCGGACGACGAACTTCCTCACCCGCGATCCACAGGGGCCGAACTGGGTACCGCTCACCGACTTTGGCCCGAACCAGGGCGTCAACGTCGGTTCGATCGCGCTTTATGCGGACCCGAACGGCGACCCGCTCAAGACGATCGTTCTGGTGGGAACCGGATCGGACGCACTCAACCAACCGAGCTACGACAACCCGAAACAGGAGTTCCGGCGGTTCGATGGGGTTGGCTTCCTCTATTCGGAAAACTCGGGCAAGACGTGGAAGGTCCTCGACAGCCGCGACAACTTCGACCCCACGACGGCGAGCTTCCGATCCATTTCGGACACGGCGCGCGATCATCGTTTCGTCGGCACTGTCGTGAACAAGATCGTGTTCGAGGTGTCGAAGAACTCGTTCAATAGTCGGCCGATCGCTTATGCGGCCATTGGTCGCGGTTCGGCCGGGGCCGGCGTCGAAGGCTTGTACCGGTCCGAAGACGGCGGGCGAACCTGGACGCAACTTTTCACGGGCGAGGCGACGGACTTCGTGATCGGGGCCGGCAGTGCTCCCTTCGCTCCAGACGGCAGCATTGGCCGACCTCTGATTGGGTATCTCGGCATCAAGGGCAGTGGCGTCCTTCGATCCGTCAACCTGAACAGTTCGTCGCCTTCGTTCAGCTTGATGAACGGTCAGGTCGGCCGACCGACCATCAACAACGACGGCGGGGCGATTGGAACGGACAACCCGTCGGGCAACCCGATCGGCGGCAAAGGCAAGGTGACGCTCGCCGTTCCGTCCTTCGTGGACGGAGCACCGCTCGCGAACAACTACTACCAGAAGTGGGTCTACGCGGCCGTCGCGACGACCGGCGGGTTCCTGGACGGGCTTTATGTGTCCAAGGACGCGGGCGATAACTGGACCGAGCTCCAGATTCTGTCCCCGCTCGGCAAGCAACTGTTTACGGGCGGCGGCGGCAACCACTCGCTCTCGTT
>JANLUE010001232.1:0-1520 GCA_031363325.1 Gemmataceae bacterium | reverse complement strand
TCGCGCCGGCCCAGGGTGGCCGTTACGCGTCCCCGGCCGTCGCCGCGCTGGTCTCGGAGCTCCGACACATCGGCGTGCGCGGCGTCGGCCAAAGCTCCTGGGGGCCGACTGTGTTCGCGATCGTCCCGCGCGCCGACGCGGCACGAATCCAGGGTGCCATCGCGACGCCATCGATTCTGGCGGGCGTTTCCGAAGGAGCGACGGTGATTCACTAATCACGCCCGCAGGATGCCTTCGATCGTGAGCACGGCCGAGCCGCCGAGGATGCACCGCTCGCCGACACAGCGAACCTGAACAACGCCGCCACGGGTCGATACTTGATGGCCAACGAGTTCGTTCTTGCCGAGCACGTCCTGCCAGTAAGGCCCGAGGCAACAGTGGGCCGAGCCCGTGACCGGGTCTTCGGGCACGCCGGACTGCGGGGCGAAGAACCGGGAGACGAAGTCGGCTTCGGGCACGTCCGAACGAGCGGTCACGATCACACCCCGAGCTTCAATCGCCGCCAAGCGCCCAAAGTCCGGCTTCAAGTTGCGCACAGCCGCCGCCGAATTGAGCACGGCGAGAACGTCCATTCGATTGCGGCCAACCCAACTTGGTTCGACGCCGAGAGCCTCCGACAGGCCTGGCACGTCGGCAATCGATGGCGGTTCGGCCGGGAAGTCCATTTCAATTTGACCCTCGGCCGTCGAACACGCCAACACGCCGCTGCGCGTGTGAAATCGTATCGGCCGTCGTGTCGGCACTCGGCCGGTCGTCCACAGCACGTGGGCCGACGCGAGCGTGGCGTGCCCGCACAAGTCCACTTCGATCGTCGGTGTAAACCAGCGTAGGTCCCAATCGCCATCCGGTCGGCGGCGCACGAACGCGGTTTCGGCCTGGTTCAATTCGAGGGCGACCAACTGCATCCAGTCGACCTCGCGATCCCCTTCGAGTGGGCAAACCCCGGCCGGGTTGCCCGCGAACGGCCGGGCGGTGAAGGCATCGACGAGGTAAATCGGAATCGACATTCATTCCCCACCGACCGGCGGGCCTCAACAGGATCGTCAGCCACCGCCCCGACCCGAGCGGACCAGCAGAAACGCGAGAACCGCGAAGCCGATCAACCCGATGACCGTTGTCAGCGCGTCTTCGGTCATCGGGGACTTCACTCCAAGTCGCGGGGGCGTCGGATACTAGGATAGGCGATTGGCTCACGCCGAGGATGTGTTCGCGCGTCACCGACTATGATGACCGCTCGGCCCGAGTCCATTGATCGCAGCGGAGGTTCGCTCAATCAGCCCAATTCTCCAATTTCAAACCAGAAACTTGTTGAAAATCCCGAAGATTGCGAGTGACCAGCGTAACGCTGTAAGCCAGGGCGATGGCGGCAATCAACAGATCGCCCCGGCCGATTTTCTTCAGCTTCCTGTTCAATCGCAGTCGGTCGAACTCGTGTGCCGTCGCCTCATTGATCAGCAGAACCGCGAATGGCATCAAATCGCGTTCGGCTTGAGCCAGTCGTTCTTGGCCTCGCTTCAAGT
>JANLUE010001468.1:0-1770 GCA_031363325.1 Gemmataceae bacterium | reverse complement strand
CTTCTAAACAGTCACTGGTTCGCGGCCGGCGACGAGGGATTCGAATTCCGTCAGGGCGGGCCGGATCTGGACGGGCGGCTCGATCGCTTCGTACAGCGCGTCCATTGTCTTCAGGCCGTTGCCGGTGATGCACAGGACGATTTCCTCGTCGCGCGGCAGTCGGCCGTCTTCGATCAGTTTCCGGGCGACGGCCACCGTGGCACCGCCGGCCGTCTCCGCGAAGATTCCCTCCGTTCGCGCCAGCAGCGACATTCCTTCGATGATCTCGTCGTCGGAAACGTCGTCCGCCCAGCCGCCCGATTCGCGGATCAGCTTGGCCGCGAAGTAGCCGTCCGCCGGGTCGCCGATCGCCAGCGACTTGCAGATGGTGTTCGGCTTGCGGATCGGCTTGTGGCGCTCCCGGTTCGTTTTCACGGCGTCGGAGATCGGGTTGCAACCCGTCGCCTGGGCACCATACATCTTGCAGCGGTTCGGCTCGCTCACGAGGCCGACGCGGTTCAGTTCGGTGAAGGCCTTGTGAATCTTGCCGATCAACGCCCCCCCGGCCATCGGGCAGACGACGTGGCGTGGGAATCGCCAGCCGAGGTCCTCGGCGATTTCGTAGCCAAACGTTTTCGACCCTTCGGCATAATACGGCCGCAGATTCACGTTCACGAAGCCCCAGCCATACTTCAGCGCGATCTGGGTACAGAGTCGATTCACTTCGTCGTAGGTGCCGTCCACTGCGATCACGTTCGAGCCGAAGATGCTGGTGCCGAGAATCTTCGAGCGCTCGAGGCTCGCCGGGATCAGTACGTACGTTTCGAGCCCGGCAGCCGCCCCGTTCGCGGCCACGCTATTCGCCAAGTTCCCGGTCGACGCACAACCGACCGTCTTCATGCCGAACTCGCGGGCCTTCGAGAGGGCCACGGAGACGACGCGATCCTTAAACGACAGCGTGGGAAAATTCACGGCGTCGTTCTTAATCCACAAGTCGCGGACCCCGAGCGCGTCGGCCAGGCGATCGGCCCGGACCAGTGGCGTGCCGCCGACCTGGGGGCCGACCGAGGGCTCGCCGCTGATCGGTAGAAGCTCGCGGTAGCGCCACATGGTGTGGGGCCGTTTCTCGATCTTGGCCCGATTGATGTTTCGGCCGACGGCCTCGTAGTCGTAGTCGACTTCGAGGGGGCCGAAATCATCCTTGCAGAAGTTGATGGCGTCCTTGGGGTACAGCTTGCCGCAGACGCGACAGCGCAGACCGATGGAGAAGTCGAGCGTGGCCACGGTCGATGGAACCTCGTACCGGGTGGGCGACAGCCCCGGGGCGCAACAGAATGACGAATGACCGAGCTGGGGACATCAGGCCAACTCGCCGCCCAGATGAGGAGCGAAGCGAGATTGGAGATACAGAGGGTGTGTTGCGGCACCCGCGTCTGATCTTCCCCGGCTAACCGGGCAGGAGTTAGCACCTTTGTCCTCCGACCCGTTGTGCGGATCGGCCGACCGGTTGCTGTGGCGTCGAAGGGCCTGTTCCCTCAACCACTCTGGATCGTTCGTAGGCAGCCGCGAAATACGCGAGGTTCCCACGGAATCGAACTTGATAAGGAGACTATAGGTCGAACGGGGCGCGGCGACAACGGGAAAAATTTTGGCGAACCGGCACCGCAAGAACCACGTTCATCCTCGACGAAGGCGCGCAAGCGATGTCAGTCGCCCGATGAACCCGCAAAGTCACTCAACTTGGCGACGAGTTGAATTAAACCCGAATCACGTGGAGAACCCGAGTTTTTG